>JAZONB010000001.1:0-3725 GCA_045654305.1 Acutalibacteraceae bacterium
AAAAACCGATGTTTTGTATGTCCCCGTTACACAGCTTGATTTGGTTTCCCGTTATATCGGCGCCGCTACGGAAAACGGCACAATTAAGCTTAACCGCTTAGGCGGTACAGAATGGCAGAAAACCCGTACAAGGGTTAAAAAAGCAGTTAAGGATATGGCAAAGCAGTTAACTGCGCTTTACGCTAAGCGAATGTCGGTAAAGGGTTATGCCTTCGGTCCCGACAGCGACCTTCAAAACGATTTTGAACGCCGTTTTGAATATGATGAAACCGAGGACCAGTTAAGGTGTATCAATGAAATCAAAAGGGATATGGAGCGAGAGGTTCCTATGGACCGTCTGCTGTGTGGGGATGTCGGCTTTGGAAAGACCGAAGTGGCATTGCGTGCGGCGTTCAAGTGCATAAGCGAGGGTAAACAGTGCGCATTGCTAGTTCCCACAACAATTCTTGCAATGCAACACTATAATACAATTGTCCGCCGTTTCGGTGAGATGCCAATAACGGTAAAGCTTTTAAACCGTTTTGTAACACCTAAACAGCAAGAAAAAATTATCACCGACCTTAAATGCGGCAGACTTGATATGGTAGTTGGAACGCACCGCCTTATTTCAAAAGATGTGGCTTTCAAAAATATAGGTCTTGTAATAATTGACGAGGAGCAACGCTTTGGCGTAGCGCAAAAGGAAAGACTAAAAGAACTTTATCCTTTTGTGGATATTTTAACCCTTAGCGCAACCCCGATACCCCGTACACTTAATATGGCAATGTCGGGACTGAGAGATATGTCCTCAATTGACGAAGCCCCCGGTGACAGACACCCCGTTCAGACCTATGTTCTCGAATATAATCAAGGTGTACTCTTGGACGCTATAAACAAGGAAATTCGCCGAGGCGGTCAGGTTTACTATCTCCATAACAGAGTAGAAACTATTGAGCGATGCGCCGCAAAACTTAAACAACGCCTGCCCGATGTCAATATCGGGGTGGCTCACGGAAAAATGAGCGAGGACGAACTTACAAATATTTGGAAGAAACTCTTGGAACGGGAAATTGATGTTTTGGTCTGCACCACGATTATCGAAACGGGCGTCGATGTTCCAAACGCCAACACGCTCATCATCGAGGATGCTGACCGAATGGGACTTTCTCAGCTTCACCAGTTAAGAGGACGTGTGGGAAGGTCGCCAAGACGAGCTTACGCTTATTTCTGTTTCGGTCAAAACAAGCAGTTGAGTGATATAGCATCTAAAAGGCTTCAGGCAATTCGTGAATATACCGAATTCGGCTCAGGCTTTAAAATTGCTATGCGTGACCTTGAAATCAGGGGAGCGGGCAGTATCTTGGGCGGTGACCAGCACGGAAATATGGAGTCGGTAGGATATGATATGTATTTGAAACTCCTGTCCGAGGCTGTGAACGAGGAAAACGGAGCACCGGAAACCGACGACATACCCTGTACGGTTGACCTTAATGTATCGGCGCATATTCCCGAAAATTACATCGAGTCGCTTTCGGCAAGACTCGGAATTTATAAGAGAATTGCCAATATCAGAACTGATGAGGACGCCGAGGATGTAATCGATGAGCTTTGCGACCGTTTTGGTGAGCCACCGCAGTCGGTTATAGGTCTTATCGATATTGCAATTCTCAGAAACAAGGCGGCGAATTCTAAAATTGCAGAAATAACGGGCAACGGCAATACGGCGGTACTGCATATAAATTCTATCGAGTCTGAGACTGTTCAAAAGCTGACCGATTATTTCGGCAACCGTTTTATGCTGAATGTCATAGGCAAACCTGTTTACACGGTAAGGCTTAACAAGGGCCAAAAAATGTCACAACTGGTAGCGGAGCTTAGTAAAGCTCTTTAAGCCAAAAAAATGTAGACATTTTAGGGTAATTAGTATATAATGTATTTAATATTAGGCTTCATTCGGAGGAATAAAAAATGAAAACAATGAGAAAAATTATAGCTTTGGCGATGGTAGCTTTAATGGTACTGTCTCTTTCGGCTTGTCTTCACAAAAAAGATGAAATTGCAGTTACTGTGGGAGATGTTGAATTCACATCGGCATATTATATGTGCGCATTGATAAACGCTAAATCTGAGGCACAGAGCAAGGTGTATGAAGAACTCACTGATGAAGAAAAACAACAAGAAATTGATTATTTTTCTAAGAAAATTGACAAAAAGAAGTTTACCGACTGGGTTGAGGACAGAGCAATAGAAATGCTCAAAGAAATTGCTGCCTATAAAACCCTTTGTAAAGAAAACAAGTTAGAGCTTGGCAAAGAAAAGAAAGAAGAAGTTGAAGAAACTGTTAGCTACTATTGGGACAGCTACGGTTATTCTACCCTGTTCGAGCCTAACGGTGTAAGCCGTAATACCTATGCTAAATATATGGAGGACGGCTACTTCTCCGAACTTTACTTTGATTATGTTTATGGCAAAGAGGGAACAAAGGCTTTAAAGGCTGATGATGTTAATAAGAACATAATTGATAATTACATTTTGGTTGATGAAATTACAATCAATCACGATGAAAATGCAAAGGATGAAGACAAGGCGGCCAACAAAGCCAAGCTTGAGGGTTACGCTAAGGAAATCAAAAGCGGCAAAAAGAGCTTCATTGATATCTATAAAGCTCACAATGAGATAAAAGACGAGGAAACGCAAGAAACAGAGGATGTAAAGGCTGTTAATACTTATGCCAATATTTTAGGTAAAGAGGATACAAACTTTGTTTCCGAAGATTTTGATACCTATAATAAGTACGAGTTTGACGCTCCTCAGGTAGTAGAAAATGAAGGCAAAACCGCTGTTTCTCTCGTAATCAAGCGTGATATTTCCAAAGACCAGTATTATATGGATTATCTCGACAGCTCTGCAAGACACAGCCTGGCAGACAAAGATTTTGAAAAGGAAATCTCAGATTACGCTAAAAAACTTAAAGCAGATATAAGCAGTTATGCGGTAGGTCAGTTCAAGGTTAAAGAAATTGTAGAGCCTCAGATGGGCTAAGGTTATATGAATTTTAACAGCAGGTGAATTACGCCTGCTGTTTTTATTTTTGCTTACTATATGGTAAAAGGTGGCGATTTTTGTAAGTTTTTAACAAATATTGGCGAAAATATTTTCATTTCGTTTAAGAAATTTAACAAAATCGCCTTGAAAAGTGGTTTTTTAATTGATATAATACTAATATATGGTTTATTTGAAACAAGGGGTAATAAAATGAAAGATAAACTTAAAAATTTCGGCAACGGAATAATAGATAATGCCTATGAGCTTTTTGGCTCTTTTATAAACGAAAGTTTGGTTACATTCCGTGTTTGGGCGCCTAACGCTAAAGCTGTTTCGGTTGTAGGCGACTTTAACGGATGGGACAAAGGCTGTAACTATATGAAAAATATCGGCTACGGTGTTTGGGAAACTGAGATTGCCGATTTGGATAAATTTACAGCTTACAAGTATGCCATTGAGGATGGGAGCGGTAATGTTGTTTTAAAATCCGACCCGTATGCCCGTCATTTTGAAACTGCTCCCGCCAATGCGTCCAAAATTTATGATGATGATTATAAATGGCAGGACGAAAAATGGCTTAATTCCAAAAAGGGGAAGAATGTTTACGAATCCCCCGTTAATATATATGAGGTACACGCAGGCTCTTGGAAAAGATATGAGGACGGTAATACCTTTGATTACGTAAAATTAGCCAATGAGTT
>JAZONB010000002.1:0-14660 GCA_045654305.1 Acutalibacteraceae bacterium
GTGAGACGGTCACACTCCCGTCGCAAAACAAATTAAATTTTTTTAAGGATATTTCAAGGTTAGTGATGTATACTATATGTGCGGTGAGAGGTATACCCCAAGCCGTAAAATATTCCGTTTAAACGGAAAAAAGAAAGGAGCCAAGGACTATGGCAAACACAAAACTTACCAAAGTAGAACGGAAAGCCAATATCGCACTCAAGATAGGCACCGACTACGCACCAATTCAAACTGTATTCAGTGCGGAAATTGAAAACGCACTGAGCGACAACGGCAAGGCGTATCTGCTGGCATTTGAACAGTGCAACGGATACAACGACCTTAACGATTGGCGAAAGGCTTACTACATATCACAGTTGTGGCAAGACTACGCAAGGAAACAGCCGAAAAAGGCAAAAATCAATGAATTCGCCAAGTATTGGACAGGCTCAAAAACTACCCTTTACGATTATTTCAGTTGCGGTGCTAAGGTAGTAAATAACCCTGAGACAGGCGATATTATCGTACCGAAAGACAAAGACGGAAAGCCTTTTAAAGTCTCGATTTACTGCTTTATAGCCAAAAGAAAAGACCTTGAAAAAGAGATTGAAAACGGAATTTTTACGGCATCAATGACCCAAGCGGAAATTAAAGCCAAGATTAAAGACCTTAAGAGCATTGTTGAAACCGACGAAAGCGAAAGCGAAAGCGAAAGCGAAAGCAAGAGCGAAAGCGTTCAGACTGCCGACAATGTGACAACAACCGCAAACGGTTTTTATCTTGAGGTAAACGGCAAGGAAATTGAATTGACCGCAGAACAGCAGATAAAAGTACTTGAATACATTCACACATTGAAAAAGAAAGAATACACTGTTGACCCGGTTGAAAGTTATGGACTTGACGATTTTGAAGCATAACCCAAGAGGGGCGGGGAAACCCGCCCCGGAAATTCCGTTTAAACGGAAAATGAAAGAGAGGAAAATAAAATGGAAAAATTTGACGCATTTGAAAAGACATTAAGAGATATGGCAAACGATAAGGATTTTAATAAAGATGAAAGACATATGATAGAAGCAATATTAGTTATGTATATGATACATAAAACAATAGAGAATTATTTAGATGATGTGACAAGAAAAGGAGATGATGATGATGATTAAGAGTTATAGGGATAGATATTATGATGATAAGAAAAATTCACTATGTCTTTATGATATGGAGAGAGAGGTTTATAATATATTAAAGAAATTTGATATATATTGTGAGAATGATAAACTTCCAACAAAAGCTGTTGTTGATATTTTTGATTTAATAACATTACAAGAAAATCTTTGGGAAATGGCTCAACTGATGGATTATTTAGATAAAAGAATAAAAGATTTAGGTGGTGATGATGATGAATAAAGAAGAAATCATAACCTGCATAAAATGTGCTCCCAACAAAAATGCTGAAGTTGTGCAGTTAAAGCAAGATTTACGCTCGCTTCAGGAAGCCGTTGATGGCTATATAGAATACTGTTATCCTTTTGATGATGATAACATTTGTGTACTTTGTAACGAAGAAGGTAAATTGATACCTTTAGATTTTTCAAGACCTGTTCTTGATGATGATAATAATATTTTTGACTTAGTTGCCGGAACCTGTTATATTATGGGCTGCACCCCAGACGGCTATAATAGAAGTTTAACTGATGATGAAATAAAATACTATATGAAATTATGGTTTTACCCTATTGAAGTTTTCAAATGGGTTATGCCAAATGAGGAAGTTATTGATATACGCCCATTTGATGGGAATACAGGAAGGAAGGTGAAGGCTTATGGTAGGTAAGTTAGTAATATTCATTCTTAGTTTGGTGTTGATAAGATTTATTATAATGAAATGGTGTTTAAGCACCACATACAAGAGGAAAAAAGAATGATAGTATTAGGAATAATATATCTTTTATGTTGGTTATTCATACCGAACATATCAATTATAGTGGGTAAAATTAAACGGAAGTAGCCACAAATTCCGTTTAAACGGAAATAAAGAAAGGAAAATTATTATGAAAATCACAATTTTTGGAAAGAAAAGAAAAACCGAAGATGGTAAGACATTTACAACATATTCAACTAAGTTGAAGAAAAAAGACGGAACAGAGCAGTATGCGTCCGTTAAGTTTATTGAAGATAGCAACAGACCCAAATATGATGATTTGCCGCTTAACATCATTATACCGAAAGAGGGAAGTTCTTTAGGTAAAAGGCGTTGGGAAAGTGAAGATGGAGAAAAAAGCGGTTTTAATTATACTCTATTCATAGAGGAATGGGAAGTGGATTTTGAAAATCCATTTGTAGACCATTCACTTGATGACTATGAGTAAATAATTTTAGGGAAGGTGGGTATGTGGCACCCACCTTTCCGTTTAAACGGAAAAGGAGATGATGGCAATGATAAGACCTGAATATGAAGATTTAGATTTTATGCTCAGGCAAGCAGAGAAACACGGATTAAAAGAAAATGATGTTAGAAAAGTGATTGTTGAAATTGGTAAATTTCCCATTTTAAGACAGATTGCCTACGATTTGAGAAAGTCAGGGTATAATGATTTGCAGATAATAAATCATATATACAAAAACCTTGATGATATATCAGATGCCCGTAAGAATAGATGGAAGAATGGTGAATTTATTAAAGTCGGCAGACCAAAAAAAGACCCAAGCGAAAAAGCTAAAAGGAAGAAAGCCGATAGATATAAAACAATTAAAGACATACGAAGTGAAGGAACAATAAATATTGAGAATTTAAGAAACATAAATTACAATGATATAAAAAACTTAAAGACGAAAGAAGCTCAAAGGATTGCGTATTATTTACAACAAAGAATTAAGAATAGTTTAAGAGGATTACATAAAGCAGGATTTTATAATGAAAATGCTGAGCGAAATTTTAAAGATTTTGGCGGTTTCGTAGAAGATATAAGAACTGCTACATTAAATCAATTAAAATCTTTTATTCGCAGAGGTGTAAATTTTATAAGAAAAGAGAGTTCGACCGCAGCAGGTGTTAATAGAATTAGAGATAAAGTTGTAAAAGGATTAGGTAAAAGCATATCAGATAAAGCAGCAGCAGCATTTTATAATATGTCAAAAGAGGAAGAAAAAAATATGTGGAGAAATGTTAAAAAAGGTATAGAATTAGGATACGGTTCAGCATACGATAAAGAAAGTAAATATAGATTGATGGAAATAGCAATATTAAAAAATGAAGATGATATAGATTGGGAAGATACCGATTGGTTGGAAGTTACCGACGATACCGGTGAATAGTCAGTTTTATAAAACAAATTACTATTCACCAAAAGATTTTAAGGAAATTTTAAGGAAACTTCCAAAGTATGAAAAGGACATTAACCCAAGTAAAAAAGTTGAGTATTATAGAATACCTTGCGGATTTGACATAGAAACATCATCATTTTATGAAGAAGGAGAGAAGCGGGGAATTATGTATGAATGGACTTTTGGTATAGATGGTTACATTATTATAGGACGGGAATGGAATGAATTTATTGAATGTATGAACGAATTAAAAGAATTTTTCCGTTTAAACGGAAAAACGAGAATATTGATAGGTGTTCATAATTTATCATTTGAATTTCAGTTTATGAGAAAATGGTTTAAGTGGGACAAAGTATTTTCGGTTGATATAAGGAAGCCGGTTTATGCGATTACAGACGGATTAGAGTTTAGATGTACCTACCTACTAACAGGATTAAAGTTGGAGAAAGTAGCCGAAGATATTTTATATAAATGGAATTTGAAAAAAGATGTTGGTGATTTGGATTATAGTAAAGTCAGACATAGTAAGACCAGATTAACGAAGAAGGAGATACAGTATTGTACTGATGATGTTAAAATAGTAATGGCTTTAATGGAAGAAAAAGCAAGACAAGATGGCGGTTATCATAAAATTCCTATAACGAGAACATCATATGTTAGGAATAGGTGCAGAGATAATTGTTTTAATCCCAATGAAAAATTTGGTGTTACAAAGTATAGAAACGCAATACAAACTTTAAAATTAACAGTTGATGATTACATAGATTTGAAAGCAGCATTTCAAGGTGGATTTACGCATTGTAATTATTGGTGGTCGAATGATTTAGCACGGAGAGTATCAAGTTATGATTTTACATCAAGCTATCCAACAGTAATGATAACAGAAAAATATCCTGTATCAAGAGCTGTTATTTGGAAAGATGAGCAAATACAAAAATTATATGATGAAGAAACCTTGAAAAAAACTTTAAATAAATACTGTTGTTTAATGCAGGTAGAGTTTACGGGTTTAAAAGAAAAGTTTAAGTATGAACATTATATCTCACAGAGTAGGTGTAATATTTTTGGTTCAAAACGATTGGACAACGGTCGAGTTATACGAGCCGAAACCCTAATAACAACCATAACTGAACAGGACTTTTTTATAATTCAACAATGTTATGAATGGAAAGAATTTAAAATATTAAAATTCAAAACATTCATAAAAGGATACTTGCCGACCGAATTTGTAAAGACGATTGTTGACCTTTACAAAATAAAAACAGAGCTTAAAGGTGTTGAAGGAAAGGAAGAAGAATATATGGCGGCAAAAGGTGACCTAAACAGTTTATATGGTATGTGTGTTATGGACATTGTAAGAGATGAAAATAACTATGGTGACGATTGGGAAGAAGAACCTGAAAAAGATATGCCTGCTATAATAGAGAAATATAATCTTAATAGATGGAGATTTCTTTTTTATGCGTGGGGTGTATGGGTTACTGCTTATGCGAGAACAAACCTATGGACAGGTATATTTGAATTTGGAGAAGATTATATTTATTCAGATACAGACAGTATAAAAGTTGTAAATGCAATAAATCACCTTGATTATTTTAATGATTATAATTTCCGTTTAAACGGAAAAATTAAAGATGCTTGTGAATACCATAAGATACCTGAAGAACATTTGAAACCTAAAACAGTTAAGGGTATAGAGAAACCTATAGGTGTTTGGGATTATGAAGGTACTTATAGCAGGTTCAAGTCATTAGGTGCTAAAAGGTATATGTATACAAGTTTGAATAAGAATTATGAAGATGAGTTACACATAACTATTGCAGGATTGAATAAGAAACAGGGTGCAGAGTACCTGTTGAAGTTAGCAAAAAATAATTTAGATAAGGTCTTTGAAAACTTCAAAGAGGGTTTATATGTGCCGCCTGATAAGACAGGAAAACTTACGCACATATATATTGACAATCCGCATAAAGGAAAGGTGGTAGATTATCGTGGATTAGAAGGTAGTTACAATGAAAAGACCTCTATATTTTTAGAGGGTGCAGAGTTTACATTAGGATTAGCAGAAGATTATATTAGTCTACTGTTAGATAAATTAAAATTGAAAGTGAGGGAAGAATAATGAATAAAACTTATAAAGAAATATATTGTGATGTAATAAAAATAATTGCTGATTTGTGGGAAGAAATATCTGATATACGCAAATACACATTAAGGGCACCGCAAGATATTTATGACAAGATATTAAACCCGTTATATGAAATAATGAAGCGTGACGGAATGGAAAGTAGTTTACAAGAATTTGTTAGAGAAAGAGATTGTTGGAGGAATTTATAATGGACAATAATTTAACCGGTATTATATACACTGTAAGTGATAATTTAGACAAAACAAAATATATGTGTAAAAACATATGTAAATATTTATGGAAATCTAAAACATTAGAACCTGAATATTTTGGTGAGATGATTGAAAATATAAATAGAATTTATGATATAATAGAATATTGTCAGATGTTATTAGGTGATACTCTATAAAAATTAAAGAGGGTCTTTCGACCCTCTTTTTTTAATAATCATAATTGTAATAGATATTTATAGTTGTATTTTGATATAATGTTATTGCTTGTTTTGATGCCCAAACCGGAGCAAAATTACTTACATCTGTTCCGTTTATGTATATTTTATTTGCACCAATGGAAGAATGGTCTGCCCAATAAGTAACAGAAGTTACATTATGTATAGTGTATGTTCCACCTTCGTCATAGTGAAGATTTACAAGGTCTTCTATTTCTCCATTTTTTCTAAAATCACCTGTATAACCAGCATAAGGTATGGTTAAACAATAGTCAATGTCGGTATCAGAAGAAGGTACTGCATTTATTTTAAAGTTAAGAGCATTTTCATCATCACTACTGTATTCGTGTGGTATAAAATTAAGTGTTAAGTCATAACCGCTAACAGGTATAACCTCGCACGAAACCGATATAGTTATAGTACCTGCACCTGTAGGTGTCACAGTGATTATACCTGTTGTATCATCATAAGTATAGGTAGCATTTGTTACACTAATACTTGAAGGTAGCTGATAACCGCTTAAAGGCATAATTGTAACTGTTGCAGAACTACCATAAAAGACAGATATTGCACCTGTATATGTACCATTTTCTACAGTTGTTGAAATAGCATATAGATTAGGGTTACAAGTACCGCTTGCAGTAAATCCTTCACCACTTAAAGCAGTTTGTGGTGTGAAAGTAACTAAACCTGTTGTAGTGTCAAAGGTCACACTAACAGCCGCTCCTGCATCTGTTGTGATAGTAACACCTGTTAGCATATAACCGGTATCAGGTGTAACAACACCTGTTGCTGTAGAACCTAATGCAACAGTTGTATCACCGCTATATGAGCCGTTAGTTATATTAACTGTTATAGTATAAACAGGTGGCTTAGGGTTTTTCTTCATCAAATTCAGTATCATTTTCTTTCTCCTTATTATACATATCGGTAAGACCTTCAGCTAAAAGGTAACCAAGTACAGAGCCAAGCGACATTATAACACCGTTTATATCTGCACCAAGTACTTCATTATGTGTAAACATAAGAACAATGCCGACAACAAATCCTGCTAAAGCAATCCAAAATTTTCTGCTTGTAAGCTTTTTTCTCCAATCAATCTTCACCAATAATCACGCTCCTTATCTTTTCAATTTTTCCGTTTAAACGGAAAAAATTCTGTTCAAGAATTTGGTACTGTTCAGACAAATCCTTATAAGCTTTTTCAAGCTCTTTGTAATCCGTTGTATCATAATCTATAAGACTACTATGCCCGTGTGTATCCCACCTTCTGACAGGTAGTTTTTCATAATTTGTAGAATTGCGTGAGGGAAGTAATGTTCTTTGCACACAACATTTCCAAGCGGGTGTGCTTTCAATGACTTCACCATCACCAATATAAATTCCTGCGTGGCTCTTTCCAAGAAAAACCAACTCACCTGTTTGAATTGTATCGAAGTCTGTTGATAAGTCTGCACAGGTTCCCATCATTTTTTCTACGGTATAATCAGTTTCTCTGTTATAAACAGCTCCACCATACGGCTCATTTGCCACACCCTCGAAACCCCACAACAAGCCTTTAATAAGACAGATACAATCAAATCCAAAAGTAATAGGTGTTGTATTATATTTAGCTTCAAGTATTTTAGCATTAGCTTTATTCCACTTATAATTTTTATCGTACCAATCTTTACCAAGTCGGCACCCATACCCGCCCATTAGATATTGGGTTGGCATTTTAGAAACTTCAATAGCTTTTTCAACGAACTTTTTTGATGTCATTAAGGTCACTTTCAATCACCTCGATTTTTGTTTCAGCCTTATACATTCTATCTATAAGGTTATTATGTAAATTTACTTTTTTCTCAAGCTCACCAAGTCTGTATTTTATCAAACTTGATTGTGCTATATTTGATATAATAACAGTTGTTATTGTACCAACCAATGTTATTAAAGATATAATTATTTCAGTACTCATAACTTCACCCCGCACCACATAAGATAATTTCTGACAATTTCACCAACATCATTATCTGAATAGAATACTTTATCAGTAACGAACTGTTGATAAATTTTCTTTTCAAGGTTAGTTACAGGTTTATTTATCTTTCGTCTGTGATTAGGTTTTTCACTATAGTTTTGTGAATAAACCATCTCATAATTTACATCTTTTATAGGGGTTGTTTTTCTATGTATAAATGTGAATATACTATCATTAGCAGATATGACTTCACATTGTAACAACTCACCATCAAACTCTATAAAGTAATTATATATAACATCTTTAGGTTTATACTTAAACGGGCAATGCGGATAAATATCTATCTCCCACACACCGGTTGTAATCATTTGTAACTTAGGATTATCAAACGCAAAGTATACATCTGATGCTTTACCTTTTTTAGTTGGTGATGCGTACTCAACGGCAACTCTTAACTGACTATCACCATAGGTATATACATCAATATCACCCTGTTGCATATCCTTAATATGCTTTAATCCCATCTCTTTAAAATAAGGTGAATACTGTGAAACAGTATTTCCTAACATAAAGATTTTTACATTCTGTCTATCCCTTATGATTGTTGACAAAACATTCATAAAGAGGACAAACTCATCAGGGGCATAAGCAGTTCTCGTTAAGAACTCATCAAAGATAATAGTTGTTATTTTTGGATATGATGTTGATTTATCGTGTTCACCGCTTGTAATTGCAAAGCCGTATGCAAATGGTGTCTCATCAATTATCTTTTCTTTTGTCTCGTTATTGATGTAGCAAAGATACCATTTAGAAGCGTGATAGTAAACAGTATTCCATTTACCTTTAGACATTATCTTAATAGCATTTTCACCCTTACCATTGAGGCACAAGCTATCAAACATAACTGTCCCACGCTTACCGATAATATCTTCGCCCCATCTTCTAACGAGTGCAAACTGCTCACCATATTTTATATATCTTTCAACACCATATTCAAAGGCAGCATAAGTCTTTCCGTTTGAACGCTCACCAAAGATTAGGTTATACTGAGCATTTTTCGATAATATATTTTTTAAAGAATAATATTTTGTGTCCATAATTTTTTCCGTTTAAACGGAATTTTTAAGGTGCGTAAACACCGATTGTTGAATAATCGTGAATATCAGCGTACATAGCTGTATTATAATTACTCACAGGTACATCATAATCAACACCATCAATTCTAATTCTTGCACCTTGTGGTGACCAAATTAAAATACGGGTAGGTAGAGTAATAAAATCTATTGGAATAGTTATATCTCTGTTATATGTTGGCATATCCTCAAAATAGTATTTAGTTATGGTACCACCACTAACATTTGCTATTCTAAAATATTCAAAATGGTCGTGGTCGTCTCCAACTTCAACACACCAATTATTTATAGGATTAGCAACAAAATCCTCATAAGAACTTGTATTTATATATGTATTATTATATTGAGTTTTCACACCAAAGGGTATCCATATCATAGCACTATGACCTAACCCTTCGCCAGCCACCATAATTGTTAAATGTAAATGTATTGAACTATCCCAAACCTTTGGATTATGTGAGGCAACAGTTAAAAAATATGTTGGATTTTGTGTATCAAATGAAGTAGGAAATTTCTTACGCCTGACAACAGCATCAGAATATGTTTTTATTTGTCCATCAGAAATAAGTAAATTATATGCGTTTTCGTTTCTACTAACGATACCATATAAATCACTTATCATATCCTTTCTTGTAAATAAAACATCTTCGTGTAATCTAAGAGCAATTATCTTATCATTAACAATATAATAACTTACTAAATAATAATATCTGCTAATAAGACCTGCACTTGAACTCTCCGGGTTAACTCTTGTAGATATGGAAAAATAGTTTATATAACCACTTGCAATATCAGATATAAAAGTTTCATAATGTGAATTGTCAGTTGCTTTAAGTCTTTGGTCGGTTGCATCAATTATAAGCAAAGGTTCCATCACATCAAAGTCACTTCTAAAATTATTAAGTAGTATAGTACCCCTATGTGTTATTTTATTAGTCTTATCTACCATTTTATTGTCTGCAATATTTTGATAAAAATATATTGAAAAACTCATAATATAACACCTGCTTGTAATAAAGTTTTTAATTCGATAACTTCCTCTTGAGGTAAGCTATTACGCAAATCTTGAGGTAAAAATATATCTGATACAACAGTATATCCGGTCAAATCTCCTAACTTAACTTTAGCTTCTAAAGGTAATCCTCTATATTTATTCAAATCCTCTGTTCCTACAGGTCGCTTATTAACAATAGTAACAAAAGGTGTTTGATAATCATTCCAACTATTATTAGCTGATAATGCTGATGAATTTAATTTAGGTGCAATAGGTCTTGGTATATCAGGTTTTTGAAATTGTAGAAATCTACTATAATCACTTTCTTCATCATTATTTACAAGTGTTGCATCTTCAAACCGTCTTTCAGTTCGTTCAACAGGTTTAACATAGTCAGGGTCATTTACAATTTCCCAACCGCTGTCGTATTGAGGCGGTATTTTACCAACTATTTGTGAGTAAACATCAGGAGATAAATTATGTATTGCTAAATTATTCATAATGCCATCACCGCCGTTAAGATACTACTATAAATTGATGCTGCCGCTTTCATTGTATTCAATGTCATTTCAGTAAAATCAGCTGATGAGAACGGTAAAGTGTATATACAATTACCATTAAACTGATAAGCCAAATTAAAATTACCGGGTTCACCTACATATATCATAGCTGTCATATTTCCACTATAAAGGTCTATAACATAATAAAGCCATAATGAATGTCCCATAACAATTTTAGGGTCTAAATCAACTGTACCAATATATGGTAAATATAAACTTATTTGAGTACCCTCATAATCTAAAAAGCTACCACTATATTTTTCAATATCAACAGTGCCAAATGATTTTACAATAAATTGATTTGAAGGTATTTTACCGTGAAAATTACTATCAAATCTACCTAAAGCTATTCTATATTCAGTACCTGATATTTCACTTGGTGTGATAGGTAAGCAATATAGAGAAACAACAGCGTCTTTAGCACCTGTAAATAAATTTATTAAGTCTCCTATTATATTCCAATAGAACTCTCTAAAAATTTCTAAGGTAGGTAAATTAACCGCATAAGTTGTTGTAAATAAATTAAGAGCATTTAAAGCGGGAGCGGTAAAGCCGCTGGGTGGTAATGTATCTGATGTTAAAGTATTCCAGCCGCCACCGCCGCCGCCTGTGGTGGCATTACCACCACCTGAATATGGATTAGCCATAATGCCACCACCTTCCAAATTTTCCGTTTAAACGGAATTATGCAACATAAAATACTACAAAGTTCTCGTTGGTATCGTTGAAGTATCCAGCATCAAACTTATACCAATTGTTATAAAACTCTGCTTTGGGGTTATAGTTGGTTGTAACTCTGCGAGAAAGATTGCAAACACCGAGAGCATCTCTGTCAAACATAACCGCAAGAATACCTGTTGCCGTTACGTCGTGACCACTTGCAGTAGTAATCTTAATCTGCGACACATCACTGAAGCCATAATCATCTCCACTTGCCTGCCAATAAGGAACTGTCTCTGCATCAGGAAGCTGTGTAAGAGTGTTATGGAAAACATCACTCTGAAGGAAAATGTTAGCCGCCTGTGTAAACTCATTGAGCATTACAATATGAAGCATATCAGGTGGTGTGAACTTATCGGTTGAACCAATGTTGAAAAGTGTGGAAATCGTGCCAAGCCTATCAACATAAAGTCCAAAAATATATCCTGCATACCTAATAAAATCAGGGTCAGTAAGTGCATCAGCCGCCTGAAGTGATTTGTTATACTGCTGATTATACATATACAAAAGATTAACAGCTTTAAGTCCTGTTCTACTTGAATATGTTCCACCGGGTACTTCAGCATAGAAAGTCTCGCCAATAAAGTTGGTAATAGTTCTCATAACAAGAGCATCTATCTTAACTGTCATTGACTTCTCAATAGCGGTCTGTATCATAGAGATAAAGCCGTTAAGCTGTGTTGCATTGCTGAAACTCTGCTTAACCTGCATTTCGGTGAAGCTCATAGGTACTTCAAAAGTGACTTTCTGATTGAAAAACTTAGCCGATACAACAGGTTTATAGAAAATGTTGGGGTCATAAGTTGCACCATCGGTGAGTTCCCAACTCTCATTTTCAGTAGCTTCAGGAAGTTCAACTCTGATTTTCTCAAGTACAGAACCGTATTCCCAACCGTCCATAAGAACATTGGGTAACTTTCCTTTATAGGGTCTATTGACAAAAATAACTCTACCAATATGATTTACAAGTGAACGCACATAAGCATCAACGGAAGCGTTGTTAAATACCTCAGTACCAACATCAACGATATTTGACAAATCTTCTTTAACCAAATCAGTTTTACCGAGAATTTCCTCAGTAATAGAGTTCATCATTTCATAAATTTGTTTTACTTCCATAATAATTCTCTCCTTTTTTTTCCGTTTAAACGGAATTTTTCAACCTACGCTATCATCTTCAATAAGTTTAACGAGGTCTGCACTTGTGATTTCAAGTGACACATCACCAATTCCTATTGATAGAGCATCACCATCAGCCGCAATAGCATACACAGGGGAAACATCAGCATCATCTATCTTTATATCATAAAGAATTATAGCTTTACCATAGGTGACCGCTGCCTGACATTTAGCATAAATACCCGGAATGGTAACACCTGTAGCGTCTATATCTGACACATCATTCCCACCAAAGTCTACATAAATAAACCCGCCATTCATATTAATAAACTCCTTTACAAAAATATCTATCTAAATCAGCGTAAATAACTTCTTGTATAAATTGTCCACGCCTCATTTCGATTTCATTATTTATCCAATCTTGAAAATCTACATCAAGAGCGCCTGTATAACTGAGTAGATAGCTTTTATCCTCTATAAAATCAGACCATCTATCATTACCCGTTTTTGTTTCGCCCTTATCGTGAGTGCTATTTAACGAAGTTGCTCCTGAATGATTTTCTCTATTGGTGGTGTTTTCATTATCAGTTTTTGCATTATCGACAAAATCAGTTGAGTTAAACCCTTTTACCTTTTGGGTTACCGAGCCTGAATTACCCTCTTGCGAAGAACTGTTTTCATTGTCCTGCGAAGTCCCCGTGGACCAATTTTCTGAAGCTCCCTCGGTCTCATTCGCTGTGTGACTCGAACCTGTCTTTTCATTACGAACCATCTCCTCATCAAGAAAGTAATTTGAAAAAGGTTTATATTCCTGTGTCAAATCATCATATAATCTTAACCAATCAGCTATTTTATTCTTATACAACGGATAAATTAGCCAATCAATTAAAAACATATTAGAGGGTAAAATAACCCATTCACTCGGTTTTACAAAATCTGATATATCATCTAACAATTTACCATAATAATCTGTAAATAGATTTCTTATTTCTTTATTAGCAGACCGGAACATATATTGATAATCATAAGAATATATATTACCTTCGGCATAAGCATAAGTTTCATTAGGGTAAAATATGGGTTCCAATTTTCCACTCACAATTTCACTACTTCCAACATTTGAAATGTGATTGTCAACCCTGCATAATGAAGATATTATACCTAAAACCCAATCAGGATTTTCATTAGTGATATTATTAAAATTAAAATCAAGAAACTTCTTCAGCGTCACTGCTATCTCCACCTTTTATCTCATCTGTTTCCTCAGATTTTTCCGTTTGAACGGAATTTTCTATGGCTTTAAGTTGAGCTTCGTGTTCTTCAATATTGTCTTTCCACGAAGAATTAAAATCAACCGAAATATTTGTGCCGAACATTTTATTAAAATCTTCAGCAAATTCTTTTCTGCAAGCAAGCATATCATCTACAAGTGGCAACAGAGCATCATTATTCATTTGGCTTTCTGCTGCATTGATACTTTCACGCTTCATATTATAATTTGCGTTTAAACCTAAATCATTGAATTTAGATGCTTTTAAATATTGCGAAAGTTCAATAAGGTCTGTTATTGCTTCGGTTCGTTTGTCACCGTAAGGCTGTACCTTTATTCCATCAAGGAAAGGTGTTTCAGCCATAACACCTAACTCACCGTCAAGAACCCTCTGAAGATATGCGTCACCATTCTCTTTAGTTCTATCATCAGGTGCAGATATAATAGTTGCAAGTCGCAGGTTAATATCAGCAATCCACAAAGATATATCTGTTTCCATTGATAGTGTTGCGTATTTTTCTAACAATGGTATCAAGCCATAATATAAGTTATCATTTCTTCCTACAACACAATCTTCGCCAATCGTATATGTTTTTGATAGATTGAGTGCCGGATTAGCAACAACATATTTAGTAGGCATATAATAAGGATTGGGTTCGCCACCTAAACCGCCTTGTACTATATATAAATTGTCATTATGTTTAATTCCTGCACAATGTCCGTTTATCATAAGGTATAATTCAAGTGACCTCTGCGGAATTGTATCAGGCAGGTTATCCCATTTAAACATTGATTGTAGTCTTATTAAATCATAAGCAACATAATTGCCTACACATCTATCCTTATCCTTTAAATCATAAGGTGTTATGCGTGGTAATATATTTGAAAGATAATAATTAAATCGTTTAATTTCGCTATTCATAACTACCTTTTTTTCCGTTTAAACGGAATTTTATTTGATATGGCTCTCTTACCATTCAAGCTTATTATAATATAGAAACCTTGAACGAACCTTAAAATTGTATGCG
>JAZONB010000003.1:0-2182 GCA_045654305.1 Acutalibacteraceae bacterium
CTCATATATCAATATTTAATTTATTTTTTTAGAAAAATAATTCAGGTGATAATATGTTTAGTGATGTTCATGCAGGTTTTTTTGTACTTAGAAACTACTACAACTCCGAAACCACCCCTATGCGAAAAGTTCAGCATTACGAAATCGAAATAATCGAAAAATGCTCCGGTACTTGCTTTATAAATGATGTTAAGTATATGCCCGAAAATGCAAACCTGCTTTTTGCCAAACCGGGAGATATTCGTTTTACAATGGGCAAGCTGGAATGCAGTTTTATAAAATTCAAATCTAGCGACAAAGAAATCTGCGATATATTGGACTCTATTGACTCCGGTATGATTTTTGCAGACTGCAAGGAGCTTGCCGAAGTAATATCCGAGGCATCCAAGAAAATCAAATCCGACAAACCCAAAGATAAGATGGAGCTTATGTCACTTGTGTGCAAGTCTGTTGCACTGCTTGTTTCTGACCATAGCCATGCAAATACACAAATAAACACCACCCTTGATATATATACCAACAGAATAATAGATGTAAAACAATATCTTGATAAGAATTTCGGCGAAAAAATTACATTGGAAAACATGGCAGCACTCACCTTTTTGAGTCCTAACTTTTTTAGAGTTAAGTTTTTGGAAATTATGGGAATATCTCCGCATGATTATCTTATTGAGGTGCGTATTTCCAACGCAAAATCCTTGCTTTCTGACACAGACACCCCTCTTTCGCAGATTGCGCTTATGTGCGGATTTGAAAGTCAGGCATATATGAATTATGTATTTAAAAAAGAGACCGGAATATCCCCCGGAAATTACAGACGTAAAAATCGGGAATAACAATTATGTAAAGGCGGTATAAATAATGAATCTAAGAGAAGAAAGAATTGATACAAAAGAAATATATAAAGGCAGAGTAATATCCATGTCGGTAGACACCGTGATAACTCCGGGCGGAAACAAAGCCACGAGAGAACTTATACACCACCCCGGCGGTGTAGCTGTTGTGGCAGTAGATGACGATAACATGATATATCTTGTGGAGCAATACAGAATTCCGTATGATGAAATCTTACTTGAGATACCTGCAGGAAAATTAGACAGCAAAGAAGAAGACCCCCTGGATGCAGCAACAAGAGAACTTGCAGAAGAAACCGGACTTCGCGCCAAAGAGATAAAACACATCGGAGACTTTTATCCGTCTGTGGGTTTTCTCGATGAAAACTTAAGGCTGTTTATGGCATCGGGACTCTCTCAGGGAGAAACAAACCCCGATGAGGACGAATATTTAAATACTGTTAAAATGCCTTTTGAAAAGGCTGTTCAAATGGTAATGGATGGAAAAATAAAAGACGGTAAGACAATTGCAGGAATACTAAAAGCAAAGATTTTAAAGGAGATGTAAACAATTACATCTCCTTTCAGACTGACGAAAAAGTCCAGAAAATTCTGGGCTTTTTCTTCGTTTTATGGTATAATATCCTTGGGTGATGAAATATGATGCAAAAAGGATATGAGAACAGATATCAAGTTGAAATGATAAGTATAGAGGACTTGGTGCCACGAGACCATTTGTTAAGACAAATTGCTGATGCAGTAGATTTTTCTAAAATATATGAGTTTGTGGAAGAACTGTACTGTGATGATAATGGGAGACCGAGCATTGATCCTGTTGTCCTTTTTAAAATGGTTTTAATTCAGCATTTGTATGGATTGCCATCATTACGAAGAACAGCTGATGAAGTGTACTTAAATAATGCTTACCGTTGGTTTTTGGGATATGGTTTAACGGATGAAACGCCACACTTTTCCACAATCAGCTACAACTTTCGTCACCGTTTTAACGCAGATACGATAGATAAAATATTTGCATGGATATTAAGTGAAGCTGCCGAAGCAGGATATTTGAAACCAGAGGCAGTATTCATTGATGGAACACATATAAAAGCTAATGCCAATACTAAAAAGAAAATCGAAATCGAAGTTCCTGTTGCTGCTAAACGATATGCAGATGAACTGTTAGAAGAAATCAACAATGACAGAGGCGAACACGGAAAGAAACCCTTTGACGATGATGATACTCCAAAAACAGGCGGAAAGAAAAAAGACAACACATCAAAAAAGAAATTAAAAAATCGCAAGAAGGCAGAGAAAACAAAGAAAATCACACAGAGCACAACTGACCC
>JAZONB010000004.1:0-22598 GCA_045654305.1 Acutalibacteraceae bacterium
ACGGACCGACTGCAATATTGGTTAGCGAAAAAGGAGAAAAAGCGATGTATGAACAGATTACGCCCATTGATGCGAAAAAGATAATGGATTCAGGCGAGGAACATATCATTTTAGATACAAGAGAACAGGACGAGTTTGACGAGGGACATATCCCGGGAGCAATCTTGATTCCATATACCGAAATTGAAAACAAAGCAGAAGAAATGTTACCTGATAAGGACAAACTTATCCTTGTATATTGCCGCAGCGGCAGACGAAGCAAAATCGCATCTGAAAGCCTTGCCAAACTCGGATACACCAATGTAAAAGAATTCGGCGGTATTATCGACTGGACTTGGGCACTCGAAAATTGAACACCTTATGGTTTTAAAATATAAATTTCGCTTAATATTGCAGAAATTTCTGCGAATATACGAAAGTATTATTCTTGAAATTTCTTTATCTAAAACAAAATTTATTACTTTAAAACTCTTCGACCTTAAATGCAGGAAAATTTATAATATTTTTAATGCGAAGGACGAAGTTAGGCTGTCGCCTTACGAGGACGCCAAATTGAAAAGATTGAAATTTAACAAATTTAAGGCATAAGGGGTTCAGTTCTCGAGTGCCTGAGAGGTGGTAAAATGAACAATAAAAGAAAAATAATATTATCAGTTATCGGTGTAGTGATTAGTACCGCTTTGCTTGTTATAAGTTCTATTCTTGCAGAAGAGGAAATCATAAATACTTCAATTGCAATTACACTTACGGCAGTTTCGACGGTTTTAGTTCTGATTGCAGTTTTCTTTGCGGCAAAGGTTGAGCATGAAACAGGCGTTTATGAATGCAGAAAATGCGGACACACCTTTAAACCAACTTTCAAGGCATATATTTGGGGTGCACATACATTAACTACCCGACACCTTAAATGTCCCAAATGTGAAGAAAAATCATGGTGCAGAAGAAAAATAGCACAATAAAGTGTCTTTTAAGAAACGGAATGAAAAAATACCCCGATTCTTTGACCTATGACGATATAGCAAAGATAACAGGCCGTGCCCGAAAGTGTGTCTATAAATGGGTATAGACGGATAAATTAAAACCGTACCACTCAACGAGAGGAGAAACATCGTACCCAAACAATGGCTCCTCAACTATATGCTTACCGATGACTTTATCTACAACTACGCAAGCTGTAACAGATTAAAACCTATCCTCAACCAAGCAATCATCGAAAGATGACTGCTTGGTTATTTTAATGCCAATTTCGGTGGCTGGTTTTCGTCAAAAATGTTGACTTTCCGACACCGTCCTGCTATAATATAGAATGTATAATTGTAAAATTTTATCGTTCGAAAGGATGAGAAACAAATGGCAGTTACTTATAATAAATTGTGGCACCTTCTGATTGACAGAGGCATGAAGAAAAAAGACCTTAAAGAAGCAGCAGGCCTCACAAGCCACGCCATGATGAAACTTCGTAATAATGAGGATATCACAACTCAAACAATCGGCAAGATATGTAAGGCGCTCGGATGTCAGGCGGATGATATTATGGAGTTTATCGAGAAATAATTTTATAGTACGCAAGGAGTTTATATGAACCATACAGAAGAATTTAGTAAAATCATTAATAATAAAAATAAAATTGAATCTGCTTGTATTTTTATTTTACAAAATGATAAACCTCAAAAAATAAAAATTTTCCCCGAAGAGGTAAGCAATGTACTTCTTGGGCAGTATTTTGAAAAGTTAAACTTTGTGACCAAGGATAAAGAGTTTGTTAGTTACATTCCGGATTCTGTAGAAAAAGCAACATTGCAAGTGTTATCTACAGATAGAATTGAAATGTGGCAAGATATGTTGCAGGCAAGGAATGCGTTATCTGTAGTTAATGTGAAGGATATAACGGTAGATGACTATAACACAGATGGCAACACGATTCTTGTTGAAATAATATATGAAGATGGGCAAAAATTATATTTTCTTACTCGTTATCAAAGAGTTGCTGCATGGTATAGAAACAGTTTTCATTTTCGTAAAAAGCAAAATGGAAAATTTGTTCATGAAGATGGAGAGGTTCTCGCTCTTACACCGTATGTTGATGTAGTGATTCATGGTGATAAATGTTACATAATCAACGAAACGAATTTTAATAAATTATTCAAGTATGAAGAAGTTATAAAAAATCAAGTTGAAGCTCACAAAGAAGATATAGGTACACTGGGATTTATTGGTGATGTAGATACATTTGTTGCAATGTTAGACAATTCTAAAAGAGAAAAGCAAGCTATGGCAAAAGTTATACTACAGAATCGTATTGAAAAGATTAGCAAATATAAACCAGACTATATTCGAAAGCAAATTGAGGAACAGAGCCAACTATCGTTTATCAAATTCAATGATGATGATACAATTGTTGTAGACGACAAATCATTTAAAGCCATAATGGACATTTTAAAAGGGAAAATAAATTTGGATTTAATAACAAAAGAATTAAATGGAGTAGATGAAGAATGAATAAGTTTCAAAAAATATCCTTGGCTGTGAGTTGCTTTTCTCCTCTTTATATAATTCTTGCCTTTAAAAATATTTTGAAAATATATGATTTGCATGGCATGGAGAATTTCAATTGGAAGTCATTTGATTATATATACAATGTATCGCTGATAGTACTATGGATAATTTGTCTTTTGGTTGGAGTGCTGGGAATTTTAGCATTTAAAAATAATTTTCTGTCAGCACATGAAAAACCTGCAGAGAAGGTTAAAGTAGAGTACGCCGAAAATGTAACAAGCGATTACTACTTTACATATTTTTCATTGTTTATACTTACATTCTTTACTATAGATCCAACAATATGGAGTGACATCGCTACTTTAGCTTTATTAATGATATTTATTATTTGGGTTTATGTGAGTAATGAAATGTGGTTCATTAATCCTGTGCTTAATGTCATTGGATATAAATCATTTAAATTAATATACATTAAACCATCGAATCCAAATAAACAATTTGAGATTAGAGTTTTTGCAACAGATAATTTAAGCAAAGAAATCGATGAAGAGCTGTATATATCGTATAGTCTACATGATTTTTCTATTTGTTATAAAAAACGAATAAGATAAAATAGATATTTTAAAAGGAGAAAAATATGGCTCAGTTAGATTTAAACAGTATAAAGAAACTGGATAAAGCAAGAAATTTATTACACGAAAAAGTTTATACAACATATACCTGTTTTGAGCAGTATGGGGACAAGTATGTGCAAATTGATACATATGGGAAATCAGACCGAGATATGCCGGGTAAGGTAAGTCAATCTATTCAGATTGATAAAAATACTGCTAGATTTTTAATTGATTTATTCACAAAAGAATTTGAATTATAAGAATTAAAATTCCTACTAACGGAGGGAAAAATATGTCTAAAAATACAATTATAGATGCGATGTGGGACGATTCCCCAATAGATGTTTCTACAGAAGTTAACTTTATATGGTCTATTGCCAATAAACTTAGAGGACCTTATCAGAGTGATAAATATAAAGATGTCATCATACCTATGACAATTATTCGTAGATTCGAGTGCGCACTGGAGCCTACAAAAGATGCTGTTATAAAACAGTTTAAGGTAAATCCGAAATACCCAGATAAGGCTATGAGAAAGATTTCTGGATTTCAGTTTTATAACAAGAGTGAATTTACTCTTGCTGAACTGATTAATGATTCAGATCACCTTGCAGCAAATTTCAAAAGCTATATTCAGGGTTTTTCTTCAAATGTACAGAACATTATAAAGAGCCTTGATTTTGATAAACAAATTGATAAGATGGATAAAAACAACCGTCTTTTAAGCGTTGTAAAAGCATTTTCAGAACTGGATCTGAACCCCCGTACAATTGACAATGTAAAGATGGGATATATATTTGAGGAGCTTATTCGTAAATTTTCTGAAAATGCTGAGGCTGGTGATCACTATACCGGACGTGACATTATTAAACTTATGGTTAATATTCTTCTTGCAGAAGGTTGCGATGATATATTTGATGACGGAAAAGTAATTACTATATTGGACCAAGCGTGTGGAACAGGTGGTATGCTTTCTACAAGTTATAACTTTATTAAACGATATAATCCATCGGCTGATGTGCGTCTTTTTGGTCAGGAAATCAATCCTGAATCATATGCCATTTGTCTTGCTGAGATGATGATTAAAGGACAAAATGCAGAGAATATTTGCTATCAGGATACAATGATAGCTGATCGTTTCAAAAACACTAAGATGCGTTTTGTAATTGAAAATCCTCCATTTGGTACACCTTGGGGTGGCAAGGATGCTGCAGAAGGTGTTGAACAAGCTGTCAATGATGAGTTTGCGAAAGGATTTGATGGACGCTGGGGAGCTGGTCTTCCTGGATCCGGAGATATGCAGATGTTGTTTTTACAATCTGCAATTAATAAAATGGATGAAAATGTGGGCAGAGCTGCAATTATAGAACATGGGGGTCCTTTATACACCGGTAGTACTGCTTCGGGAGAAAGTCAAATTCGTAGATGGATGTTGGATGAAGATTTGATTGAAGCAATTATAGCTTTACCGACTGATTTGTTTTACAATACTCCTCTTACAACATATATTTGGGTTCTTTCAAAGAATAAATCGCCTGAAAGAATTGGTAAAGTTCAGCTGATAGACGCTTCCCAAATTTACCACAAATTGCGTAAAGGACTTGGCAATAAGAAAAATGAAATTACTCCAGAAGACAGAATATTAATAACTAAAATATATTCAGAGTTCAAAGAAAGTGAAGTATGTAAGATATTTAAAAACAACGATTTTAAATATCGTGAATATGCAGTAATGCAACCTCTTCAGAGAAGTTACGCTATCACGCGTGAACGCATAGACAATATGCTTATGAAGGGGTCACTAAATTCTCTTTATGATGAAGTTAAGTTTTTGGATTTGGAATTGCTTGAGGAACGTACAGGAAAGGAACAAAAACAATTGGATGCGTATTTTGTTGGAAAACCTGTTTATGATGCCATTCTAGAAACATTAAATGCTTCGATTTCCGAGGATATCTATATGTCGCCTGAAGACTTTATTCCTGTATTAAGCGATGTTTTATCGAATGCTACGACTGATAAAAAACTTATAGACAAAATCGCGAATGGACTTTCTGTAATGGATAAAAACGCTGTTATTCAGAGAGATAAAAAGGGAAATATTATCTACGACAAGGAAACAAAGGATGTTGAACTTGTGAAATATGAAGAAAGCATTGATGAGTACATGGCTCGTGAGGTGCTTCCTTACATTCCTGATGCAAAAGCTTTCTTTGAAGAAGATCTCAGTAAAAAGAAGCCTATCATAAAGACTGGTGCAGAAATTGCATTTACAAGATATTTTTATAAATACTTGCAACCTGTTGCAAGTGAAATGCTTGAAGCAAAGTTTATGGATTTAGAGCTTGACGTTTCAGGTCATATTGCAAACCTATTTGATTAAGGTGGTGAAAATATGCGCGAACTAAAAAACAGTGGAGTTGACTGGATTGGCGAAATACCATCAGATTGGGAAATAGTAAGAACAAAGTACAAATTTAAAAATACAAAGCAAATTGTTGGAATGTATGCGGACAATTTTGAACGATTAGCTTTAACGATGAGAGGCGTTATTAAGCGTTCAAAAGATGATAATGTAGGTTTACAACCAGAAAAATTTGAAACATATCAAATCTTAAAAGAAAATGAGCTGGTTTTTAAATTGATAGATTTGCAAAATGTTACTACTAGCCGAGTTGGTTTGTCTTCGTATGAGGGAATTGTTTCACCTGCATATATTATATTGCGTTCGACGGATGATATTTTGCCTTGCTTTGCAGAAAAATTCTTTTTAATGATGTGGAAAAACGAAGTTTTCAATGCTTTAGGGGATGCTGGAGTACGCAGTAGCTTAAATAGCAAAGAACTCCTGAATATACCTATAGTTTTACCCACTGTCAAAGAACAAGAAAGAATTGTTCATTTTCTCGATGCAAAATGTTCAGAAATTGATGCTCTTATTTCTGAAATGAAAAACCAAATTAGTATTCTTGAAGAATACAGAAATTCGATCATATCTGAGGCTGTAACTAAAGGAATCAATTCTAATGCAAAAATGAAAAGTAGCGGGGTTGAATGGTGTCATACAATTCCTGAAAGCTGGAATGTAACTAACCCAAAAACATTATTTTCTTTGCGTAATCAACGCGCAGAAGCAGGAGAAAGACAACTTACTGCAAGCCAAAAGCTAGGAATCATATATCAGGATGAGTTTATGGCTAAAGAAAATCAAAATGTAGTAACGGTAGAGAAGGATTTTAGTATCTTAAAACATGTTGAGCCAAATGATTTTGTAATTAGTATGAGAAGTTTTCAAGGCGGACTTGAATATAGCGAACTTAGTGGTAGTATAAGCTCTGCTTATGTAATGTTGATACCAAATGATGAAAAAGTATATCCACCATTCTATCGGTGGTTCTTTAAATCAAGTCAGTATATTAATGCACTACAAAGTACAACAAACCTTGTTAGAGATGGTCAAGCAATGAGGTACGCAAATTTTGCTAAAGTTCCTCTATTTGAAATCCCACTAGAAGAACAAAAATCAATTGCAATTTTTTTAAATAAAAAAATATCATGTGTTGATCATATATTGGAAGATAAGCAAAAACAATGCGAAATTCTAGAAAATTACAAAAACGCTATTATATATGAGTATGTAACTGGTAAAAAGGAGGCACCAATACAATGAAAGTTGAATTTGCAGACTGTGAATTAGGAATAGGTGTAGCCTTATATGTTTCAGGTTCTGAATATTTGAAGGGTGGCAAATCAAAAGAAGACTTTTGTAGCTTAGCCGCAGCAACAGATGCATTTTACAATCAACAAGGAATTAATTATTATATTGATCATACCGATTATGATACTGTTAAACAATGGATAAAACCATCTGATGCAATTATATTTGTTGCTCAGACAGATCGATATAACAACAAAAGATGGTATGAAATTCATGCATCTATTGATAATCGCTATACACCGATTATTTGGTCTGAAAATGGCAAAGATTATTTTACAAAGGATGCTTCCGAACTGATAAAACGTCAACAAAAAAAGTGATAGTTAGGAGGAGAAAAAGTGAATAATATTCTCTCTGAAAAAGAATATCAAAAATTTATAATAGAGCGTTTGAGTGAAGATAATGGTTATATTGTGCGTAAGGCGTCAAATTATGACCGTTTGTTTGCTGCTGACCGTGAATTGCTTTTTAAGTTCTTAAATGACACACAAGCGGAAACAATGGATAAACTTCGTAAAATCTATAAGGATGACCTAGAAGACACTATAATCAACTTTATAAATACGGAAACAACCAAAAAGCGTGGTTGCCTATTGGATGTTTTGAAGCATGGCATTGAACTTTCAAATCATAAACTTGAACTTATGTATACAAAACCTGCAACATCTTTTAATAAGGAGTTGCTTGCGAAATATGAGAAAAATATATTCTCTGTTATGGAAGAAGTCTGGGCAAGTGATGATGAAAGAATCGATCTCGTAGTTTTTTTGAACGGACTTGCTATAATGTCGTTTGAATTAAAGTGTAATGCAGCCGGGCAATCTTATCAAGATGCAATATATCAGTATCGTACAGAGCGTAATCCCAAAACAAGACTCTTCTTGTTTAAGGCAGGAGTTCTTGTAAATTTTGCAATGGATTTACAAGAAGTCTATATGACAACAAAGCTTGATGGAAATGCAACATTTTTCTTACCATTCAATATGGGTAATGGAGAAGGTGTGCTCGCAGGTGCTGGTAATCCCACATACAGCGATAAATACAGCGTTTCATATATGTGGGAAGATATTCTTAAGAAAGATACTGTTCTTGATTTGCTCTATAAATTTGTGTTTTTGGAAACAAAAGAATCAGAAGACACAGTAACAGGTAAAATTAAGACTTCTGAAAATATAATATTTCCTCGTTACCATCAGCTTGATGTTATTCGAAAATTACTATCTGATGTTCGTGAAACTCGTACATCTCAAAATTATTTGATTCAACATAGTGCAGGCTCCGGAAAAACTAATTCTATTGCTTGGCTTGCGCATAGACTGACTTCTCTCCATGATGCGGACAACAAAATTATTTTTGATAATGTTGTAATTATAACGGACCGAGTAGTTGTTGATAGACAACTTCAAAAGGCTATTCTTGGTCTTGAACATAAAGCAGGTCTAATTCGTGTTATGGATGATAAGTGCAACTCGGCTGATCTTGCAATTGCACTTAAAGGTAATACTAAAATTGTTGCAACAACAATTCAGAAATTTCCTTACATCGTTGACAGTGTTGCGGGATTGAAAAATAAAAACTTTGCAGTAATTATAGACGAAGCACATTCATCCACATCTGGTAAGGATATGGCTGCAGTTACAAAAACTCTCGGGGCTGGTGAAAGCGATTCTGCTGATGTTCAGGATCTGATCATAGATGAAATTTCTCGTAATGGAAAGCAAGCAAATGTTTCTATTTTTGCATTTACAGCAACACCAAAACCAACCACAATAAAGTTATTTGGTAAGACTAATAAAAAAGGCCAAGGTGAAGCATATCATGTGTATTCTATGAAGCAGGCCATCGAAGAGGGATTTATTCTGGATGTTCTGCAGAATTATACGACATATGAAACTTTTTATCAGATAAACAAAGAAATTGAAGAAGATCCACGCTGTAAAACTGCCGATGCGAAAAGACAGATTGCTCGTTTTGTCGAACTTCATGACACTAATATCGCACAGAGGATTGAAGTTATTGTGGAGCACTTTCGTACATCGGTTATGACTGAACTTGGTGGAATGGCAAAAGCGATGGTAATTACGGCCTCTCGTCAAGGAGCCGTTAAGTATCGTCAGGCTTTTGATGATTACATTAAAAAGCATGGATACACTGATATAAAAGCCCTTGTCGCATTTTCCGGCAAGGTAAAACTTCCTGGTGATAATGAAACTGAATATACAGAAGCCTCTATGAATGGCTTTGCTGAGGATAGACTTACTAAGGAATTTGATAAGGATGATTACCAGGTTCTTCTTGTGGCAAATAAATATCAAACAGGTTTTGATCAACCAAAGCTCTGTGCGATGTATGTTCTTAAAAAGCTCAAAGGAGTATCAGCGGTACAGACGTTATCAAGATTAAATCGAATATGTCCTCCGTTTGAAAAGAAAACTTTTGTTCTAGACTTTGTGAATACATATGATGAGATAAAAGAGGCATTCGCACCTTATTACACAACAACTTTGCTTTCAAATTCAGTAACACCTATGGTAATTTACGATCTTGAAGCAAAGATAGATGCCTATACGGTTTTAGATCCAGATGATATAGATAAGGCAAATGATCTATTGTATAAGGAAAACATCTCATCAAGAGATAAGCAGAAACTTACATTTTATTTTCAGCGTTCAAAAAATATGATTGAACAGTATGAGATTAGCAAACAGCGTGAAATTGTTGCTCTTATGAGGCACTTTACTCGTTTTTATGAGTTTTTATTGCAAGTTTCATGTTTTGAAGATGTTGATTTGCATAAGAAGTATAATTTTATCACATATCTGCTTTCGTACATCAACATTAAGCATCCCGGCGGAGGGTATGACCTTGATGGAAAAATTAAAGCAACAAATTTTGTGCAGAAAAAGAATGAGGAACACAAAAAATCCGATCTTGTTGCGCAACCTATTGTAACTTTGCCTACTGCAGAAAGGTTTGATCTTACAGAAGCGAAGGAAGAACGCTTGTCACAAATAATTGCGGAAATTAATAGTAGAACAGGCAAAGCATATGACAACGATGTTGCAGTAAAAGCAATGTTACAAATTAGAGATATATTGATGAAGTCCGACAAACTTAAGACAAGTGCTAAAAACAACACGGTAAAAGATTTTGAATTCTCATATTTTGATGATATTGATGATGCACTTATTGAGGGCTTGTCACAAAATCAAGATTTCTTCTCATTGCTTCTGGGAAATGATGATATTAAAAAAGAAGTTCTTGGAATTTTTACAGAAGAAATATATAAAAGCCTGCGCGAGGCATAATTAGAGGAGGAAAAGTATGTTTGATAAGTTTAGATTGAAAGAGGCACTTGTTAAATATAAAGAAGTTTTTGAAACGCAGCAGTGGCCAAATGAAAAATATAAGTGGGAAGCAGTAAAATGCTTTCAAGACAATTGGAAAATTGATGCTCCTGATTTTGCAGAAATGCTGACTCTCTCTTTGTCCAAAACATATAATCTTCTTGCCTCTATGAATAATTTCCCGGCAAAAATGATTCAAGGCTTTGCAAAAGTTGCACCAGAAGAAGTACGCGCTATGTTTATCTCATTGTTTGATGAGGAACGTGATGTTATTGAGCGTATCTTAGAGTTTAAAGATAAATCTTCTACTCTGTTAGAAAAATACGGAAATGGTGCCGGACAACATTATCAGTATGAAAATGCTGTAAGTACATATTTGTGGTTGCGTTATCCAGATAAATACTATATTTACAAATATGGAGAAATAAAAGCTGTTGCAGATGAACTTAATAGTAATTATGTGTTTAAGAAAGGTGCATATGCAGAGAACCTCCGTAATTTCTATAATCTGTATAATGAGATTCGCGAAGAATTAAGTAACGATTCAGAACTTAACAGGATGCTTGACTATAACCTTACAGACGAATGTTATGATGATGTAAACCTGTGTACATTAACCATAGATGTTGGCTTTTTTATTAGTCGTAGTCTTAGCATAAAAGTTGAAACGAATGATTGGTGGCCATCTATTGAGGAGTACACACCAGACCTGTCTGTTGAAGAGTGGATTGCTTTGCTTAATGATGAGGATGTTTTTACAGCAGGAAGTCTTGAGATAATGAAGCGAATGAAGGATTATGGCGGACAGGCTACCTGCAAACAACTTTCCGTTAAATATGGTGAAACAAAGAATTTTTATAATAGTGGGTCTTCTGCTTTAGCTAAGAGAGTAGCTGAAAAAACGGGGTGTGCAATTATGCCTCGTGATAGCGAAAATTCTCGTTGGTGGCCTATTCTTTATGTGGGTAGAAATGCAAAAAAGGATGAAGAAGGCGCATTTATTTGGAAATTAAGAGATGAACTTTCAGAAGCTATAGATAGAATTGATTTATCAAATGTTATGCTTTATGCTCAAGGCGAAGAAGGTGAAAGCGACTGCAGATATTGGTGGCTTAATGCAAATCCTAAAATCTGGAGCTTTGGGGATATTGCAGTAGGAGATGTTCAGTCATATACATTATATAATGACAATGGTAACAAGAGACGTATTTTCCAAAATTTCATTGATGCTAAAGCTGGAGATATGATTATTGGATATGAATCAAATCCTGTAAAACAGATTGTTGCAATTGGACGCGTGAGCGCTGAACAAGATGGTGAAAAAATTTATTTTGAAAAACTAGAAGGTCTTTCTACACCTATTGACTATCAAACCATTAAAGATTGTTCTGAACTTGAGAAAATGGAATATTTTATAAATCCTCAGGGGAGTTTATTTAAGCTTACAAAGGGCGAATATGATTTTATTGTTGATATTATCCGTGATGAAAATCCAATTCTAGCTGTAAGCGAAATTGAAAAATATACAAAAGAAAACTTCCTTAATGAAGTATTTATGACGGAAAATCGCTATGATAATCTTGTGACAGTTTTAAAAAACAAGAAAAACATCATTCTGCAAGGTGCTCCCGGTGTAGGTAAGACATTTGCTGCTAGAAGATTGGCTTATTCTATTATGGGAGAAATAGACGAAAATAGAGTTGAATTTGTACAATTCCATCAGAACTATTCATATGAAGACTTTATAATGGGATATAAACCTGTAAACGATGGGTTTGAATTGAAGTATGGTATATTCTATCGTTTCTGTCAAAAGGCAGCAAATCAACCCGATAAGGATTTCTTTTTCATAATAGATGAAATAAATCGTGGTAACATGAGCAAAATTTTTGGCGAACTTCTGATGCTTATCGAAAAAGATTATAGAGGAACAAAAGCTACTCTTGCATATAATGGACTTGCTTTTTCTGTTCCCAAGAATTTATACATTATAGGCATGATGAATACAGCTGATAGAAGTTTAGCTATGATTGACTATGCTCTGCGTCGTCGTTTTAGTTTTTTTGATGTTGAGCCTGGCTTTGAATCAGAAGGATTTATTGAATATCAGACAAAACTTAATAACGATACTTTAGACTTACTTGTATCAAAGGTACAAGATCTTAATAGAGAAATAACGCTTGACAACTCGCTAGGAAAGGGTTTTTGCATAGGACATAGTTATTTCTGTGGACAAGAAACTTGTACAGAAGAATGGTTGCATTCAATCGTGGACTATGACATTATTCCCATGCTTAGTGAATACTGGTTTGACGACGCAACCAAATTACAGCGTTGGGAAAATATTTTGCGTGGTGTATTTCAATGATAAAGGATAAAAGTATATTTATAAAAAATATATATTATATGTTGTCATATGCTTTTACCACTTTGAAGCAATCGAATTATGAAGACATTGCAGTTGAACAATTTGATAATGTGCATAATCTATTTGCTGCCATACTTTCTAAAGGTATTGGGCAACAACTAAAACAAGGGTTATACAAAGAATATAAGAATCACAAAGAAGAGTTGCCTGTTATGCGCGGCAAGATAGATATGCCAGGGACTATAAAAAACAGAATGGCGAGAAAACAAAAACTCACTTGTGAATACGATGTTCTTTCAGAAAATAATTTGTTAAATCAAATTCTTAAAACGACGGCAGTACTATTAATTCGACATGGTAAAGTAGATATTGATTACAAAAGTGCTCTAAAAAAAGAGATGCTGTATTTCTCTGATGTTGATATAATCGCCCCTACATCAATTAAATGGTCAAGAATTAGATTTCAGCGAAATAATCAAACGTATAGAATGCTTATTAGTTTATGCCAATTGATTATTGAGGGAATGCTTTTAACGACAGAAAAAGGTGAATATAAAATGGCAAGCTTTGTTGATGAACAAAGGATGTGTCGTTTGTATGAAAAGTTTATTTTAGAGTATTATAAACGAGAATATCAAGGCAAACTGGTTGCTACCGCTTCTCAAATTCCATGGGCGTTGGATGATGAAAATGGAACTATGCTTCCCATTATGCAAAGTGATATTACATTGACTTGCGGAAGTAGTGTGTTAATTATTGATGCAAAATACTATACACATACTACTCAAAGTCAATACGATAAGCATACTCTTCACTCGAATAATCTTTATCAAATTTTTACCTATGTGAAAAATAAAGATTCAGAATTTGGAGAGAAGCCTCACGATGTGTCTGGTATGCTTTTATACGCTAGAACTGATGAGGAAATTCAGCCAGATAATGAGTATATGATGAGTGGCAATAAAATCAGCGTAAAAACACTTGATTTAAATTGCGGCTTTTCGGAGATATCGGCTCAACTTAACGCAATTGCTGATGCTTTTTTAACATAAGAGGAGAATAACCATGATAATATTTATTTGTTACCCAAAATGTACAACTTGTCAAAAGGCAAAGAAATGGCTTGATGACAACAAAATAGAATATGAACTTCGTGATATAAAGGAAGATAATCCGAGTTTTGAGGAATTGTCTGCTTGGTACAAGATGAGTGGACTTCCACTCAAGAAATTCTTTAACACTTCCGGGCTTTTGTATAAGTCGATGGAACTTAAGGACAAGCTCTCTGCTATGTCCGAAGAAGAACAGTTGAAACTTCTTGCAACAGACGGCATGCTTGTAAAACGTCCGCTTGTAATTGGCAAAGACTTTGTTTTGGTTGGATTTAAAGAAAGTGAATGGAGCGAGAGCCTTTAATGAAAGAAGCAGAAGTTAGTATAAGAGTTGCGCTGTATTATATCTGCAATAACATCACAAAAGAAAATGTGCAGATATCAATAGACGGAGCGCATATTAAAACTAAAGACACTGTGAACTTTGATATTTTTACCTTTCTAAAGGAAAGTGGTTGCAAAAAACTTGATGGAAATAATACTCGTTGGCAAGGCTTGTATGAAGTGCACGGTTATGAACCTAAAATTGAGATTTCTTCTCAGCCAGGTATTGGTGATGTTAATGTTATATTGACTGATGGTTATATCTTGCATATTGAGAGTAAAAGAGGAACTTATAAAAAGGGTAATGACGAATATAAGTTGATGAGAGAAGCTATCGGACAATTGATGACAACACAGTATGACGGAGATAATGTAATTCCGGTTGTTGCTGTTCCGTGCTCTGCAAAAAGTTATGAACTTGCCAAACGTTGGAGTGAATATAAAAAAATAAAAGATGCTAATATTCACTTTATACTTGCACAAGAAAATGGTGAAATTTTGTATATATAAAATTGGAGGAATACATAATGCGCAAAAATTTAGGTGCAAAAGCTATTTTATACCCAATGCCAGTGCTTGTTATCGGTACATATGACGAGAACGGAAAACCTAATGCCATGAATGCAGCTTGGGGTGGTATCAGCGAAGAAACACAGATTTCTATTTGTGTGGATGACGGGCATAAGACTGCAAAGAATGTTGTTAAAACAGGTGCATTTACTGTAAGCATTGCAGATGCAGAAAATGTTGTTGCTTGCGATTATGTTGGTATAGTTTCGGGCAATAAAGAGTCTGATAAAATAGTAAAAGCAGGGTGGCACATTACAAAGAGTGAGTTTGTAAACGCTCCGCTTTTTGATGAACTACCTATGGCACTTGAATGTAAGCTCATCAGCTATGACGAAGAAACCTGCAGACTTATCGGTGAAATTATAAATGTCTGTGCAGACGAAAGAATCTTGGATGATGACGGCAAAATTGACTTGAATAAATTCAGCCCTGTTACTTATGATCCAGTGCATCATACTTATCGTAAGATTGGTGATGTGATTGGCAAGGCGTTTAGTGATGGGATAAAGTTAAAGTAGGAAATATTATTTGATGGCATATAGTTATTTGAAAACGGAGGAAGTTTATGAAGACTTATTATTTGAAAATACGAGAAAAATTCATCTCAGAAATATCTAATGAAAATAAAAAACATGAGTACCGCTTAGCTTCGCCAGAAAGATTAGAGGCAAAAGTTGGAGATACTCTTGTTTTAATATCCAATCAAAATAAAAAAGTCTTTATAAAAACAACTATAAAAGCTATCAGAGTATATAAAGATTGGCAAGATGCACTTCAAGATAATTGGCAAGAGGATTTTAAGAATATATATGGTTCGTTGGAAGAAGCTCTACATGATTGTTATAAATTCTATTCAAAACAAGAAGTAGATAAGTATGGAATTGTTTCGTACGACATTGAACCAATGGCTATTGACTATTGCAACTGTAATGTTTTGTTAGACACAAACATTGTAATTAAAAGAGAAAGTAGTAGGGGTGTATCTTTCGAGGTTGCAAAGTTATTCAATTGGTTTGTGAAGAAGAACATTAAACCTTTTGTACATACTCTCACAAAAAAAGAACTAGAAAGTTATAAGGATGATGTGGTTAGAGAAACGGTTTTAACCAAACTTAATTCATATGACCTTCTACCCACTTTTACTACAGTAGATGATGCACACTTTTGTAGTGTTATATCACGGTATTCAAACGATCAGAACGGACAAGTGGATAATGCATTACTTCGCGAGATATACAACGATAATGTTGGATTGTTAGTAACTGACGATAATTTAATATTAAGAAAATCTGAAGAATTATATATTCGTGATAGAGTTCTAACTTCCGCTGAGTTTCTTGCATTTTTTGAAAAAAACTATCCTCAAAATATTGAATATGAAATGTTATCTGTAAAGTTAAAACGTTTTGATGAAGTTGACATTAATTGTGAGTTTTTTGATACTTTGAGAGAGGACTATGAAGGTAGAAAATTTGATACTTGGTTTAAGAAAAAAGGTGGAGAAAAAGCTTATGTTTTTGAAGAAAAAGGTGTCTTAAAAGGCTTTCTATATCTGAAAGAAGAATTTCCTAATGAGCCTGACTATTTAAAGATAACTCCAATATTATTACCCAAAAAACGAATGAAAGTTGGTACGTTTAAAATTGAAAGTACTGGGTTTAGGCTTGGAGAACGGTTTTTAAAAATAATATTTGATAATGCACGGTTATATGATGTTGATGAAGTATATGTAACTTTGTTTGAGGATAAACGTGATAACGTGATTGCATTGAAACAACTAATGGAACAGTGGGGCTTTATTAAACACGGATATAAAGAAAATGGTGAGTTAGTTTTAGTTAAATCGATGAAAGATTATGACTTCAATAAAGAGCCAAAATTCAATTATCCATTGATTAAATCTAATGCAAAGCATTTCTTTTTACCAATATATCCGGAATATCATACAGATCTTTTCCCTGATATGATTTTAAAGAATGAGAATATGCATTTATATCAAGAAAACAAAGCACATCGATATGCGATAGAAAAAATGTATATTACAGGCTCATATAATATTGATGCAAAACCAGGGGATATTGTTTTAATATATAGAACCGGAGAAAGAGCTCCGAAAAAATATTCGTCGGTTGTGTCAGGAATAGCAATAATTCAAGAGATTTGCTTAACAAAATCTGTTGATGAATGTGTACAGATTTGTAAAAACAGATCAATTTTTAGTGAGGAAGAGATTAGAGCACAATATCCACGAAGATCTACTGTTGTTAAATTGTTAGATTACATTCCATTTAAAAATAAGGTTATGAATTATCAATTAATTAATAACGGAATTATCGAAGCGGGCAAGGGACCAAGACCGTTTGAACAGCTTTCTAAAGATGAATTCGAATTAATATGCGAATTAGGAATGGAGGGTTAATAATGGGAAGAAAAATACTAATCTCTATACGACCTGAACATGTCCAAAATATTTTAAATGGGACAAAAAAATATGAGTATCGTAAGAATATAGCCAAACAAAATGTTACTTCTATGTTGATATACGAAACAAGTCCTACGATGAAAATTGTTGCCGAGGTGGAAATCAAAAGCGTTCTTACAAATATACCTGCTGAAATATGGCAACAAACACATGATTCATCTGGTATAAGTAAAAAGTATTTCGATGGTTATTTTAAAGGCAGAAAAATAGCACATGCATATAAACTTGGCAAAATAAATATTTTTAAAAAACCTAAAATGTTAAGCGACTATGGAATCAAGAGTGCGCCACAATCCTTTATGTACGTTGAATAAAACTTTATATGTTATTAACTTAGAAAGACTCAAAAAATAGCGGTGTTTTAAAATAAGAATTTAATAGTGTTGTGAGTTAGGCAGGTGAAAAAGTATGGGTATTGAAATTTTTACATATTTAGTTGTGTTTAATAGTCGAACACAACGGTATGACGGTCCAATATTGTTTGAGGCTGATGGCAATGGAACAATGCACCTTTTTGATGATGAAATGTACTCAACCTTTGATGCGTTAGAATTCATTATGCACATGCCAAGAAACACCTTTGACATGTATGATATTGATGAGGGGTTGATGGATGCTTCTCATGATACACCACATCATATAGTATTAGTACCAGATAATATTTTAGCGATAATGCCGAAAATAGATACAACTATGATTGTTTTAACTGACGAATGTTCTGATGAGACAAAAAGTGTGTGCGAAAAGTTAGGCCCTGTAATAGGTGTCCATTATTCAAGAGAGCTAAACAATTCTTTGTTAACATTTTTTTGGACAGAACTGTGCAAACATTCTAAAGTTGAAGGGTATTCGGTTTTACCTAATTTGGGTACACAGATTATACTAAGAAATGAGCATTTAAAATCTCTTCCAACTCTTTTTTTGAGTCGACAATTTAAGGAGATAGATTGTTTTTTGGCAAAAATTTATAATAGTGATGATTTAGAAAAAACTATAATTACATCACATTGGAATTATATGACAAGATTAAATACATTGGTTGAATTGGGAAAACAAGGGGTAACAACTTCAGAAGAAATGGAGTTGTTGTATCAAAAACAACATAAAAAAGAATTTGAAAAATTGCAGGTAAATGTTGTTGTTACGTTTCCCGGTATCCCTAAAAGGCAAAAAAGGTTGGGGATGAATGCTGAACAATTATCAGATAATGAACGACGAATAATTAGAATTTTAGGTGTTCATAGAGCTATTGCACGAAATGGAATATTAATTGAATTACCATGTGCAACTGAACTTATGTTTCAGAAATATGATAACTTAGAAGAATGTTGCAAAAACGGAACAAATAACAATTTTGTTTGGCGAAGTCTGAAAGAACTAGGAAAAGAAGTTGCTGCTTGCTTTAATCAAAAACAAGCTTGGCTTTTGAGAAGAGCTAGTGATATTACTGTTTTTTCTGATTTTCCAATAGGACTTTCTATTTTTGAAGGAGACGAAGTTCCATTTCAATGTTATAAAAGCGTCTCTTACCAACCACTTACACCATTAACTAGACGATTACAGTCCGAAATGTTAAAAAAACAACAATATTATTTCGGCGAAGGATGTAAAATCGCTATTGCAGAATGTATTCCCAATGATGAGAAAAATGCATTGATTTACAAATCGGGTGAAGCTTTGGACGACTCGTTAAAATCAATGCAAACATATGCTAAACATTTATCAGTCATACGGCAAAATGTTGATAGTATTGCTGATATGCATCGTTTTATTACCGATAATGTCGATGCGGACATACTATATATTTCTGCGCATGGTCATTATGATAGGAAGAGAAATCTAGCGGGAATTATTATTGGTGATCAATTTTGGATGGCAAATGAAAATATGCAAACGCCTCCTATTATAATACTGAGCGCTTGTCATACCGCCCCTCGTGGTTTTGGATGCATTACAATTGCGGATATGCTTCTTCGATGCGGTGCTCATACCGTACTAGGAACTTTTATTCCAGTGAATGTATTTGATAATACTATTCTAATGACAAGATTGTTCACATACATAGTTGAAGCACAACAAAAGAATTCACAATATAAAACTCTTGCAGATGCTTGGAGTGGGGTTGTTGCGTCAAATGCAATTCATGAATTGTGCTCTTCTTCAAAAGGTTTTCGAAAATGGATGAATGAAACTGGAAAAAATGGAACACCTAGAATTGTGGATTTTCAATTAAATCGATGCGTTGACAGACTACGTAGGACACATGTTTACTCAGATACAATATCAATACTTAAAGAAATGTTGGCTGAGGAAGGAATGGAAGGAAAGTTTGATAACATTCTTAATCAAAATGATTTTTTTCCCGAATCCTTTTTTTATCAATTTCTTGGCAGTCCAGAAAATATATTTCTTTATAACGAGATATTTGATAAATACATTCATCAAAATATGAAAAATTGACTAGATAGTAGTTGTTTGATTATCCGCCTAAGACTGGGATAAAACGAACTTACGATTATCTGGTGTAAAAATGGCTGAAAATTATTAATATGCTTATTTGATAAAAACAATGAAATCACAGAGTTGAAAAAATCTGAACTTTAGGGAAGGAATCATGGATTACTTTTATGTTTTATGTATTAGGGGATTTTATAGGATACAAAAATAAATTTTTAACACATTATAATAGTGTTATGAAAAGTTTTAATTATACTAATGATAAGGTGATTATATGCCATTACAAATAATAAGACAAGATATAACCAAGATGAAAATTGATGCGATAGTTAATGCAGCAAATAGTTCGCTCTTAGGTGGCGGAGGTGTTGATGGGTGTATTCATCGTGCGGCAGGACCAGAACTTCTTAGAGAGTGTGAAAAGCTCGGCGGGTGTAATATTGGTGATGCTAAAATAACAAAAGCATATAAGCTTCCTTGTAAATATGTTATTCATGCAGTCGGACCGAGATACAAAGACGGAAAGCATGATGAGGAGAAATTACTCAGGTCTTGTTATAGCACATCACTTAAGCTGGCAAAAGATAACAAGTGTGAGATTGTTGCATTTCCTCTCATTTCGTCAGGCATTTACGGTTATCCAAAAGCGGAAGCGTTGAAGGTTGCAATAGATGAAATCAGCAAGTTTTTGCTTGACAACGATATGACTGTTTACATAGTAATCTTCGACAAGAATGCTTATAAGATAAGCGAAAAACTATTTGCCGATATTGAGGAATACATAGACGATAACTATGTAGATGAGCATGCGCTGCTGTATCCTGAAATGCGCAGGATGAACAGACCTGATGATGAAATTGAATACTGTGCAAGTATTCCTATGAGTGGAGATTCTTGCATAGAGGAAGTTTCTTATAAAGCTTCACTGGAAGATATAATTGATCAGATAGATGAAAGCTTCGCAGAAATGCTTCTTCGTAAAATTGATGAAAAAGGAATGAAGGACAGCGAGTGCTATAAAAGGGCAAATATTGACCGCAAATTGTTTTCCAAGATACGAAGTGATATGAATTACAAACCAAGTAAACCAACAGCTCTTGCGTTTGCAATTGCCCTGGAGCTTTCTCTGGAAGAAACAAAGGATATGCTTATGAAAGCAGGATTTGCTCTTTCACACAGTAATAAGTTTGATTTGATAATTGAGTACTTTATAGCAAACGGAAACTATAATATCTTTGAAATTAACGAGGCGCTGTTTGCATTTGACCAAAATTTACTTGGTGCATAAATGTCGCATATGAAGCGACCAAACCTCTCTTTATTGATGTTACAATTAAGACATCAAATGAAAGAGAGGTTTTTATTATGAAAAACAACACAACTGAATTAGTATTTATTTTGGACAGAAGCGGTTCTATGTCAGGACTTGAAGCTGACACTATCGGCGGATTTAATGCAATGATAGAAAAGCAAAAAAAGGTCGATGGAAAGTGTTTTGTATCTACAGTTTTGTTCGGCAACGAAAGCGAAGTAATTCACGATAGAGTTGAACTTGAAAAAGTAAAGCTAATGACAGACAGAGATTATAGTGTAAGAGGATGTACAGCACTTTTGGATGCCATAGGCGGAGCGATCAGACACATTGGTAACATTCATAAATATGCTCGTCCTGAAGATGTGCCTGAAAACACAATGTTTGTTATCACAACAGACGGAATGGAAAATGCAAGCCATCGTTTTGACAGCAAACAAGTTAAGCAGATGATAGAAAGACAAAAAGAAAAGTACGGATGGGAGTTTATATTTGTTGCAGCAAATATTGATGCAGTAGAAACAGCAAGAAATTTTGGAATTGACGAAAATCGTGCGGTAAACTATCATGCTGATGCAAAAGGCACTGCTTGCCTTTATGACAATGTATCCGATGTGGTCAGCAGTGTAAGAATGGGTTGCGATATTGATGATGGATGGTCTGAAAAACTTCAAAAGGATTTTAAGAGCAGAAAATAAATTCCTTCGTTGACTTATGCCTCTTTGTGTGATACTGTTTGTGTTACTAAAGGAGGTGACACGAATGGCGAAGTACGCATTGGAAGAGATTATGTGTGGTGAGAAGTACAACATTGAGAGCGATGTCTTTATGGAAGTATTCAGGTTGGTAGAGCAAAAGACCGATGCTAAGACGATACGAGAACAACTTAATACGATTTATGTTAAGCATGCGCTACTTGTAGCAAAGAAAATGCACGATGAAGGCGATTGTATTTCGGATGACGAAATTACAATCGTCTTTTAATATGCCTTAAAGCTTGAGACATTGACAATGACTTTCAAAACGTATTAAGGACACACATAGGTGTATAATAAAATTGAAAGGAGTTGTCAGTTATGCAAACAATAACACAAACAAAAATTGAACTTTATAAGGAATATTTAATCAGCGAGGAAAAGAGCGAGGTCACGGTCGAGAAATATACCCGTGATATCAGTGCATTCTCAAGGTGGTTGGACTGTGGTGAATTAAATAAAACTGCAGTCCTTCATTATAAGCATCGACTTATGGAAACCTATGCACCAACAACCGTAAATTCTGTTTTGGCATCGCTTAATGGATTCTTTGAATTCAACGAAAGATATGACCTAAAGGTTAAAAATCTCAAAGTGCAAAAGCAGATATTCTGCCAAAAAGACAAGGAGCTAAGCAAAGCGGAATATGAGCGATTATTAAAGGCGGCACAAGAGAAAAAGAACGAAAGGTTATATCTTGTGATGCAAACGATATGTTCGACAGGAATCCGTGTGAGCGAGCTGAAATTTATAACAGTAGATGCGGTAATGTCAGGGCGAGCACAGGTTAGGTTGAAAGGTAAAATCAGAACGATACTGCTGACTAAAGAGCTTTGCAATATACTGAAAAGGTATATCAGAGAGCAAAAGTTAACATCAGGCAGTGTATTCGTAACACGAAAAGGAAAACCGCTTGACCGATTCTCTATATGGAAAGCAATGAAGAGCCTTTGCGAGAGTGCTGGAGTTGAAAAAGAAAAGGTATTTCCTCATAATTTAAGACATCTGTTCGCACGGACGTATTATTCACTGCAAAAGGACAT
>JAZONB010000005.1:0-11187 GCA_045654305.1 Acutalibacteraceae bacterium
AGGGGAAGTTTAAAGCTTCCCCTTTTTTTAAGGGAAATTATGAAAAAGATAATTTGTGTAGGTTTAATATTTGTACTTATATTAAGCTTTACGGGCTGCGATAAAGGCTATAATAAATATACTGACTATGCATTTGATTATTTTGATACGGCGGTTTCTATAATAGGTTATGAAAAGGACAAACAAACCTTTGATAGAAACTCCGCCAAAATAAAAGAAATTCTTGAAAAATATCATAAACTTTATAATATCTATGCAAGATACGAGGACATAAATAACATATATACTATAAATCATTCTAAGGCAAGCGTAGAGGCTGATAGCGAAATCATAGATATGTTAAAGTTTTCTAAGGAAATGTATAACCTCACAGGCGGTCAGGTTAATGTTGCAATGGGCAGTGTTCTGTCGCTTTGGCATAACAGCAGAACAGAAGGACTTAATAATCCTCAAAATGCTAAGCTCCCGGAAATTTCAAAACTTTCAGATGCTATTAAACATACAAACATAGAAGACCTTGTGTTAACCAAAAACTCAGTAGAAATCAAAGACAGCGAAATGAAACTCGATGTCGGTGCTGTTGCTAAAGGGTATGCAACTGAACAAGTGGCTCTTTGGATGGAAAAAGAGGGAATGACTGGATATTTATTAAATGTGGGCGGAAATATAAGAATTGTAGGGAAACGTCCTGACGGTAAAAAATGGCAAATAGGACTTGAAAACCCTGATTTGGATAATGAAAACCCGTATATTGAATACTTGGAACTTGAAGAAATGTGTATCGTTACAAGTGGCACATATCAGCGCTTTTACACGGTAGACGGTAAAGATTATCACCATATCATTGACCCTGACACCCTTATGCCTGCTAAGGGGTATAAAATGGTATCTGTAATAAACCGCGATTCGGGAGTAGCAGATGCATTGTCTACCGCACTGTTTTGTATGGATTATAGCGAGGGGAAATCTATAGTCGAAAAAATGAAAGACACCTATGTAATGTGGGTTTTGGAAGATGGCGAAAAAATATATTCAAAGGGCTTTGAAAAGTTTATAAAAAGTTGAAAAAAGACCGATAATAGTGTATAATACTTGTGTACTTATATTACGGAGGAAGTTTTAATGATTGTAACCGATACTATTAAATATGTAGGAGTAAACGACCACAAAATAGATTTGTTTGAGGGTCAGTATATCGTTCCTAACGGTATGGCGTATAATTCCTATGTTATCTTAGGGAAAAAGATAGCTGTACTTGATACTGTTGATAAAGGCTTTGAAAATGAGTGGCTTGCAAACATAGATAATGCTACATCGGGTAAAGCTCCCGATTATCTTATAGTTCAACATATGGAACCTGACCATTCATCAAATATTTTAAAATTCACCGAGAAATACCCAAATGCTGTTATAGTGGCTTCTGCAAAAGCCTTTACTATGATGAAAAATTTCTACGGAAATGATTTTTTAGAAAACAGAATGGTAGTAGGTGAGGGGGATACACTCGATTTAGGAAATCGCACTCTTACATTTATAACGGCTCCTATGGTACATTGGCCCGAGGTTATTGTGACCTATGACAGCCTTGAAAAGGTACTGTTTTCTGCTGATGGATTTGGTAAATTCGGAGCTCTCGATATTGATGAGGACTGGGCGTGTGAGGCAAGACGCTACTATTTTGGTATTGTCGGAAAATACGGTGCTCAGGTTCAAGCGTTGCTTAAAAAGGCTTCAGTCTTAGAAATTGCAAAAATTTGTCCCTTACACGGACCAGTGCTCAGCGAAAATCTTGAATATTACCTTAATCTTTATAATACTTGGTCGTCTTATGGAGTTGAGAGTGAGGGTGTTGTTATTGCCTACACCTCGGTTTACGGCAACACCAAAAAAGCGGTTGAAATTTTAGCGGATGAGCTTAAAAAATCTGGTTGCCCTAAAGTTGTTGTCAATGACCTTGCAAGATGTGATATGGCAGAGGCTGTCGAGGATGCTTTCCGTTACGGCAAAATCGTGCTTGCTACTACCACCTATAACGGAGATGTTTTCCCGTTTATGAAAGAATTTATTATGCATCTGACTGAACATAGTTATCAGAACAGAACTATTGGTTTAATGGGAAATGGCTCGTGGGCGCCGACTGCCGCAAAGGTTATGAGGGGTATGTTTGAAAAAAGCAAGAATATAACATTTGCCGAAAATGAAGTCGAGATAATGTCTGCTGTAAATGAGCAAAGCATAGTGAAAATTAAAGAGTTAGCTAAAGAATTAGCATAAATAAAACCACCCGAAAGGGTGGTTTTTTAATATCCTAATGCGGTAATATCGTCTGCAATTTTACCGAATATTTCTCCACATGAAAGTGTTTGCTTTTGGTCGTCTTCGGAAAAAACTACAACTACATACCGAGGCTCCTCGGCAGGAAAAAAACCGCAAAACCAACCCTCGCAGATTTCCACACCGTTTCTGAATTTTCCTGTTTGAGCTGTTGCGGTTTTACCTGTAGCGGAAACAGTCTGAGGTTTAGCGGCTACACCTGTACCCTCGTTTAAAACACTTTCAAGATGCCCTCTTAAAATTTCTGCGGTTTTACTTTCAAATACTTTCGTTGGCGCCCCGATATTATATTTTTGAATTTTGCCGTTTTGGTTAGTTTCTTCTATTATAGACGGCAAAAAATATTGCCCGTCTGTAGCGATAGCACAATAAAGGGTTAAAATTGAAATGGGGGATAACAGCAATTCACCCTGACCTATGCTGAAATTAGCAAGATACGCAATATTTTTGAGGTCATCTTTTTTTGGAAGACTCCCCGCTGCCACACTGATTCCGTCACAGATTTTAAGACTTTGCCCAAAACTTAATTTTTTGGCAAGATTAAATATTTTCTCGCCTCCTGTGCCGAAAGCAAGGTTATAGAAAAAGGTGTTGCAGGAATGAGCAAGTCCGCCGTTTAAATCTAGTGTACCGTGACCGCTGAGATTATGGCATTTAAAAAATCTATCTATAATCTCACAGCTTCCTGTACAGGTGTATATAAAATCTCCGAGTCCGCTTTCAATTCCCACAGCTGCAACGCAAGGCTTGAAAACCGAGCCTACATTATAAGCATTTATCGCGCGGTTAAATAAAGGAGCATTTTCACTTTGCAAATAAATATCTACATTGTTGCGGTCAAAATCGGGGCGGCTGACACAGGCTCTTATTTTAGCGTTTTTGGCATCAGCAACGATAATAGCTCCCTTTTCTAAATTTTTAGCATATTTCTCGGCTATATTTTGGATATTGACATCAAGTGTGGTTGTTACAGAGTGGGAAAGTGAATGACTGGAATTTGAAAGCTCAGGCTCAATTCCCTCTAATATTCGGCCTTTGGCATCGGTGGTGTAAAATATAGAAACATCGTTTTCGGAGTATAAAATGCTGTCATACGCCTTTTCAATGCCGCTGACTCCTTTTTGTTCACCGTTGGTATAACCTATGATGTGGCGGGAGGGAGTGTCTTCGTCGGTGAAAACGGTGGTACATATAATACCATCACATTTGATTTTTTTAGGCACCTCGCAAAGCACCGGTTTTCCTGATTTTAGTCTATCTAAGACACTGTTAAGCTCATCGCCCTCCAACACTTGACTGATAGCCGTAACAGCTCTTGGTGTGGGGGAGATGCAAGCAATAATTTTTTCTTCACAGTTGGTAAGCCTAACTCCTCGATAATCATATATTGTGCCACGGCTGTTTCCTATTTTCAGCCTTATTCCGTTTTGTGTGTTGCTAACCTTGGTATAATCGGTAGTGGCAATGGTTGCTACTCTCATTATGGTCACGAAAAAAAGGATTAAGCAAAGCAAGAAACAAACAAGCGCTCTTTTATACATAAAAACACCTCTCGTCTTAGTATTGACGAGAGGTATATATTTTTATTCTGCTTTCATTCTTAAAAGTGCGCCTGTTTTCACAGGGCGAGGGAATGGGATTTTGATTTTCATCATTGGACGGAAAGCAGATTCAATCAATTCGCCCTTTTCGTCCATTAAATTATCAGCTTTAACCATAAATGGGGCAGATTTTGGTTCTAAACAATCAAGTTCCTGTCCGCTGAAAAACTTGTTTTTAAGGGTTGCGATAATGCATCCGTCCTCATAACCGTCCACAATAGCGGCAACAGAATAATCCCTTACGTATCCTGCATTTTCATAGGTCTGTGAGTTGGCGGGAACTCCTAAATAAAATCCCGTTGAATAGGTGCGGTGGCTGATTTTATTAAGCTCTTCCATTACCCACTCGGGACATTTCCAATCAAACGGATTTTCCTTAATACTGTCCAAAGCTCCGCGATAGGCATTGGTAACAACCGCAGTATAGTAGTGGGATTTGGCTCTGCCTTCGAGCTTTAGGCTTCCTACACCCGCTTTAATCATCTTGTCAAGATGCTCAGCCATACACATATCATTGGCATTGAGAATGTAGGTTCCTTTGTCAGTTTCGGTTATATCCATATACTGACCTGGTCGTTTTTCCTCCACAAGCGAATAACTCCATCTGCAAGATTGAGCACAGTCACCACGGTTTGCGTCTCTGCCTGTCATATAGCTTGATAGCAAGCATCTTGCCGAAAAGGAAACGCACATAGCTCCGTGAGCAAAGGCTTCAATTTCTAAATCCAAGGGAGTTTTTGCTCTGATTTCAGCAATTTCATCAAGTGACAGCTCACGTGCTAAGACTACACGCTTTGCACCCAAGTCGTGGAAAGCCCTTGCAGTTTCGTAGTTGCAAATACCTGATTGTACAGATATATGCAAATCACAGTTAGGAGCATATTTTTTAACTAAGTTCATAGTACCAAGGTCAGATGCGATAATAGCATCTGCACCTAAACCGTTGATAGTCTCCAAAAAAGCGGGGAGACGCGGCATTTCTGCATTGTGGGGAATGGTGTTACAGGTGACGTGCACTTTAACGCCGTTGGCGTGTGCATACTCTATACCCTTTTTCAGGTCCTCTTCGCCAAAATTAGTGGCGGCGGTACGCATTCCAAATTCTTCACCTGCCAAAAATACGGCATCTGCACCGAAATCAACCGCCGCTTTAAGTCGGGTTAAATCACCGGCGGGGGAAAGAAGTTCGGGTAAGGTTATGATATCAGTTAAAATACTCATAAATCCATTGTTGTCCTTGCTTTAGTTTAGCTATTGTAGCCGACTGCTCGGCGGAAGTTTTGTGGAAATAAAAGTTACCGGAGCTATCTGTAACAAAGTAATAATAATCAGATGACTTTGGGTAAAGAGCAGCGTTTATAGCGTCAATACCGGGAGAACAAAGGGGACCGGGTGGGAGACCTTTAATCGCAGAAAAGTTGTTATCTGCTTGGGTGTTGTATCTTCCGTCGTCTTGTTTAAAGCTGTCTCCGTAAAATAGGGTAGGAGAAGAGCCTAAAGTTGAGCCTGTTTCGGCTGAATCTAATCTGTTATAGAAAACACCGGCAACACCTTTCATATTGGTTTCAAGGCGTGATTTAGCTTCGTCTGTTTTAACCTCTATTCCTGCTTCCATCTGAACGATAGAAGCCATAGTTAAAATTTCATTCATCGAATAACCTAATTCTTCGGCTCTGTCGAACATATCATCGGTAATACGCTTCTCAGATTCTTTTATCATTTTTTCAACTGCGAGTTTTGCACATTCTTTACCGTTTTCATACGAATAGAAACTATATGTTTCGGGGAATAAATAACCCTCAAGAGTGTGGTAGGTTTTCACCTCGTCTGCACACGACAATAGTTTGGTGTCACGACTCACTTCATTTAATGCTGATAAAAATTCAGAACGTGTGCATACTCCCGCTTTTTCAAGCAACGTTGCGATTCCGGGAACGGTCACCTTTTCACCGTTAACATTTTTGGTAAAATCGTTAATGCCGGTACCTTCGGGAATGGTAACCTCAACTGTTTCTGCCTTTGCTCCGTCATTTATGAGCATCTGGCATATATCCTTGTAACCGGCTTCGGTGTTGAAGTTATAAAGGCCGTATTTAAATTGATTATCATATTTCATCAGTTTAGCATACGCCCTAAAAAGCAGAGGTATTTTAACGGCTCCGCTTTTCTCTAACTTTTCGGCAATAACTGAGGCAGGAGTGCCCATTGGAATGTCCATAATGGTGTCTTCTCCTCGACCGAAACCAATACCGGTAAAGTCGGCACCCGCATATATAATTCCGACAGCTAAACCCACGGATACTATAATAATCGAAAGAATCCATGCAACGCTTTTTACGGCAGAGGCGCCTGATTTTTTCTTACGCCTTTTCGCTTTTTTATGTTTAAATTCCTCTTTTTGAAGCTCAAATCCCTTGCCGATTATGAAATCGTCATCCGAGGGGGGAGTTTGATTATTAAAGTTTTCGTTCATATTAAACCTCCGCTGTATTGCATTTGAAGTTTCAAATCATTTACGGTTTTGTCGTCTGAAAGAACTTCAAGAATACTGAAACCAAAATCAAATGCCACACCTGCTCCTTTTGCTGTGATTATATTATCGTCCTTTACAACACTTTTTTCGGATAAAAGGGCGCCATCTAAATACTTTTCAAATCCGGGATAACAGGTAGCTGCTTTTCCTTTTAGCAAACCCATACCGCCGAGTATCTTTGGAGCTGCGCATATAGCACAAACAAGTTTATTGTTTTCATTAGCAAACCGAACTGCTTGTTTGACGAGTGTGCTGTTTTCTAAATTGGTAGTACCCGGCATTCCTCCGGGCAAAATCACGGCCTGTAGTTCATCACTTAATACGACATCTTTTTCTGTAATGTCGGCTTTAACTGTGATTTTGTGAGCGCCTGTAATATATTGTTTGCCCACGCCGACAGTTTTAACTGTAATGCCGCCACGTCTTAAAATATCTAAAGGCGCTAAGGCCTCACATTCTTCAAAACCGTCAGCTAAAAATAAATATACCATATTACTCCTCGTATAGCTTTAGAACAGAATTTAAAACATCATCTGCTATCGCTTCAATTGTTCTGGCTTCACCGTTTTCGGAACAGGGGATAATTTCCCAATTTGAGTGAGTTGCAGTGAACAACGCCGCTTTACGGCATTTTGCCAAATATTCGGTATCACTTTCGTGAATGTCTTTTTTACCCTCGTCGCCCTTATAACGCTTGGTTAAAAGTTTTTGGGAAACCTCAATAGGCATATCAAGAAAAATTACTTTGTCGGGTTTAGGGATTGCGATTTTGTTGTACTCAAAATCATAAAGCCAGTCCAAAAAGGTCTGCCATTCGTCTTCGGGCAGCTTTGAACATTGATGCACAGCGTTTGAGGTAGTGTATCTGCCTGATACAATAGTGCCACCTTCATTATAGTATTTTCCCCAATCGCACTTAAAACTCGCATACCTGTCAACTGTGTAAAAAACTGAAGCGGCAAAGGCGTTAACATCGCTTGGCTTGTCGCCGAACTCGCCGCCAAGGTACATCTTAACAAGTGTGCTTGAGGGGTTGTCGTAATTAGGGAAGGAAACGGATTTGCAATCAATACCTTTGAGTTTCAAATTCTTTTCAAGAAGTTCGAGTTGGGTAGATTTTCCGCTACCGTCAAGACCTTCAATAACTATCAGTTTACCCATTGTTTTTAAGTTCCTTATAAAATTCTCTTACTTCGTCGGGTTTTCCGCAAGACATTTTACCCTCACTGCATTTACCTTTTAGGCAAGAGGGTCCTGCATTTTTAAAGAGGTTAGGCGCAACTGCTGAAACTAATGCCAACATTTGGTTTGCAATCTCTTGAATCTCCCACTGCGCGCGCTTGCAACAACGAATTCTGAAAAAATTCATAAGCGAGCGTGCGTTCATAGTCATAACCATTTGTGTTTCGCAAGAGTTTGGCAACACAAAACGAGCGTCCTCAATAGCCTTCTTTTCGGCTAATCTGTCGGCAGTCTTTTCGTCCTTTCCCTCTGCTAAAAATTCTGCTTTATGCTTATTCTTTAGGATTTCGGTTAAACGGTCATATCTTTTCTGGTCTTCTGCCATAATCTCCTCATAAAGCGCTAAGGCTTCGGGGTCTGCGGCAATTTCGGGTGGTGTTATGTATTCAAAACTACCCTCTCTGACATAGCGTTGGCTTTTAACAGAAAATGAAGCCATTCTGTGGCGGGTTATTTGAGCTAAAAGGGAGCGGGAAACACCCTCGATTCCAAAGGTGAAGCTTGCGTGCTCAATAGGACTTTCGTGACCGATTTCACTTAACATATCAACAAAAGATGCGGCTTGGCTTTCGGTTAAATTCTGTGCAAGTTCGCTCACCTTAGAACTGCTGTAGCAGAGCTTTGCAGCGGCGGCTACTGTGTGTTCGGGATTTGGAGTGTGCGCTAAAAGATATACCTTAGGCATAAAATTAGCCCCTTTCTGTACATAAATACTCATTCTAACTAATTATATCAAAAAAAATTATAAAATTCAATAGAATAAATCTTGATTTCAATGCAAATTAGAGTTATAATTATGTGTAAAGAAAAGTTTACAATGGAGGAGTAGTATGAAGTACGTAAAAAACGGAAAAATTGTATTGCCTGACGGCATTTTGGAAAATGTCGTTTTGTCCTTTGACAGTAAAATCTGCGGTTTCACAGATGAAACTCAAATTCCTTGTGACGCCGAGGTTATAGATGCTAACGGTGGCTTTGTTGCCCCGGGTCTTGTGGATATTCATATTCACGGTTATTTAGGGGAGGACACCTCTGACGGTAGCGCTGAGGGTATTTTTAAAATGGCAAACGGAGTAATGAAAAACGGTGTAACATCCTTTTGCCCTACCACTATGACGGTTTCTATGGATGAAATTAACAAAGCCTTGGATACTGTGCGTTCTCTTAAAGAAGAAAGCAAAAGTTGGGACGGAGCCGAAATTTTAGGTGTGAATCTTGAGGGTCCTTTTATCAACCCCAAAAAGAAAGGCGCTCAGGCTGAAACTTATATCAAGAAACCCGACGCTAAGTTTGTGTTAGATAACGCCGATATAATTTCGCTTGCCACTATGGCGCCCGAAATGGAAAACGGCTGTGAGGCTATCAAGGAAATTACAGAAAAAAGCAACGTTGTTGTGTCTGTTGGTCATACAGATGCGACTTTTGAAGAAACCCTTATGGGAATAGAGTCGGGCGCTACAAACATCACACACCTTTTCAATGCCCAAACTCCTTTGCATCACCGAAATCCCGGTGTTGTGGGAGCGGCGCTTTTGGAGAATGTGACTACCGAGCTTATTGCCGATACTTTCCATGTGCATAAAGGACTTTTTGAACTTCTTGCCCGTGTTAAGGGTGATAACTTAGTTCTCATTACCGACTGTACAAGAGCAGGTGGTATGCCTGACGGAGAATATACTTTAGGCGGTCAACCGATTTTCGTGAACGGTGTGAAATGTTTATTAGAAGACGGTACGATTGCAGGAAGTGTTTTAAAACTCAATGATGCTGTTAAGAACTTTAGCGCCAATACTAATTTACCATTCTGGAAGGTGGTTTCGGCGGCAAGTCTTAACCCGGCAAGAGCGATAGGTGTCGATGACCGCAAAGGCTCAATTGAAGCAGGAAAAGATGCGGACATAATAATAACTGACGCTGATTTTAATATTGTTAAAACAATTATCGGAGGAGAAATTAGATATGAAGTTTAAATTTGATGCTAAATTAGACCCTAAGTTTTGTCCAATGTCGGTGGTATACCGTGATTTTGTGGCAGAGGCTCAAAAGTTAGGAGGACAAAGGTTAGTAATAGGAATTGAAAGAAACAAGGGTTATATGTCAACCTTTGAAACGGTTGTTTTTCCCGATGGCGTTAATGATGAACAGAATATATCGGTAATTGACCGTATTGTTAAGTCTTTGCTTTGGTTTAGAGGCGGTTATAAAATCATAATCGCAGGTTCAAAAGTGATTTACGAAGCTATGAAAAAGGCTTATTCTAAGGATGGTGCTCGTTCTTTCGATTATGATTTTATGGCAGGCGTTTATGAGCGTGATTTTGAGGTTGAGTGGAGACCGATTGAAGACGCTCCTGTGGATAATGAGGGCGCCGCTCCTGTCGGAAGACATTTAGACGGATGCCGTATAGGCTTTGATGCCGGCGGCTCTGACCGAAAGGTGAGTGCTGTTATTGACGGTGAAAGCGTTTATTCCGAAGAGGTTGTGTGGTTTCCAAAGCTTAATGCCGACCCTCAGTATCAGTATGACGGAATTTTATCTGCAATGAAATCTGCGGCAGAGCATATGCCACGCGTTGACGCTATTGGTGTTTCCTCTGCGGGCGTTTACATTGATAACAGAATAATGGTTGCTTCTCTTTTCCTAAAGGTTTCAAAAGAGGATTTTGAAAAGAGAGTTAAGAACATGTACATTGATATTGCCAAAGAGTTTGGCGATGTGCCGCTTGAGGTTGCCAACGATGGCGATGTTACTGCATTGGCAGGTGCTATGAGCCTTAATGATAATGCGGTTTTAGGAATTGCTATGGGTACTAGCGAAGCGGCAGGATATGTTGACACAGCGGGTAATATTACAGGTTGGCTTAACGAGTTTGCTTTCGCTCCTGTTGATTTTTCAAAGGATGCTATGGTAGACGAGTGGTCGGGCGACTATGGTTGCGGTGTTAAGTATTTCTCACAGGATGCAGTAATCAAGCTTGCTCCAGCCGCAGGCATCGAACTCGACGAAAGTCTTTCACCTGCCGAAAAGCTTAAGGTTGTGCAGGGTCTTATGAATGAAAATGACCCACGCGCGGCAGCTATTTATGATACCATTGGTGTGTATTTCGGCTATGCTATTGCATATTACAGCATTTTCTATGATATTAAGCACGTACTGATAATGGGCCGAGTTACCTCAGGAAAAGGCGGAGAGATTATTCTTGAAAAAGCTACAAAGGTTATTGCTGAGGAATTCCCCGAATTAGCTCAAAAATGCGAGCTTCATATTCCTGATGAAAAGAGTAGAAGAGTAGGTCAGTCGGTAGCGGCTGCCAGCCTACCCGAAATTAAGTAATTTAAAATCCCTGATGCAATTGCATCAGGGATTTTTATAGGTTTATTTAACTTTTTTGAGTTTTACTAATGAAATCATACCAAGTGAAATTGACATCATTAATAACAGCCAAATTGCAATATTATCTGTGTTGCCGGTATTCGG
>JAZONB010000006.1:0-24679 GCA_045654305.1 Acutalibacteraceae bacterium
CGCCGCAATATTTCTTGCTCTCCACATTGCATCCTCGAACGAGGGTGCAATTTTATTTTTTCCCACTACAAAATACACCTTTTTGTGTCCGTAAAGGGTAGAGGCAACGCGGTTACCTCTGCCGTCGATATTTACAATCTGACCTTGCTCGCTAATGGCGTTAGCCGATGTTATGTAAATGTCGGTAGTCATAGCGTTCTGCATTACGGTATAGCCGCCGTATTCTTTTAACTGAACGCCCTTTCCATGCCACCAAACTGTGTTATTCTCTTGTAGAATATCGAAGACCCCTAATTCTTTAAGTGTTATTGAACCACCTAAACCAACGGTTGTGTCTTTAATGTTTTCGCTTAAATAATCAGTAGCGTCTTTACCGGTTTCAAAGTAAGTAACCTTAAAACCTCTTTTTGTTAAATTAGTAATTAAGTTTTCCATATTATTCACCAAATGGGAAGTCAAAGGTGCCGTCTGGAGTCCCGCTTTCTGCACCTGAGCTTTGAGATTTTGTTGTGTAGCTTGATTTACCTATATTTGCGCTAAGCTGGGCGGTAAAGGTTTTAGTTTCGTTTTTAGTTGTAATCACCGTTACCGAAACCTTATCTCCTGCAGAACAACCTTCAATAATATCAAGTACAGTATTGTCTGCCATAACTTCAATGTCGTTAATCTTAGTTATCATATCACCTTTAGCAACTTTACCGTAAAGGTCGCTATCGGTTGAAACAGACTGAATTTGAAGACCGATATGGTCGAGTTTGTTGATTTCAGCAGTAACCGAGTTTATAGCGACATAGGTAATGCCTAACTTTGCGCGGCTCACAACCTTGCCGTGTGATATAAGTTCACCAACAATTCGTTTCATAACGGTTGTAGGAATAGCATATCCAACACCCTCGTATGCAACATTTGCAAGCTTAGATGAGGTCACACCGATAACCTGACCATACATATTAACTAAAGCACCGCCTGAGGAACCTGGGTTAATAGGACTGTCGGTTTGAATGAGTCTTGCGGAATAGTTAGAAGAATTTTGTACTCGGCGGTTTGTTGCAGATATTATACCGCTTGTTATACTGCTAATATCCGTAGCATCATTTGGTCTGCCGATAGCAACAACCTTTTGACCCATATAGTTATCATTTGAATTGCCAAAAACAGCAGGACTTAAGGTACAATCTTCAATTTTCAAAACCGCAAGGTCGCTGATTTGGTCACCCGCAACATATTTTGCATCATACTCTTTGCCGTCATATGTGTGGATTTTGAATTTTGCGCTTGGAACTTCTGAATAGATATGGTCGTTAGTTATGATATAGCCATTTTCAGAGTAAACGATACCGCTTGCTTGAGTTCCGTCACCCGAAGTGTTATAAACTGTAATACCTACAATCGATGGGTTGACTTTTTCATAAATTTTAGCCGCCGACATTTCTTTCGGGTCATCGGGCATTGGTTCAAGCTCAATTTTCACATTAGCGGGTTTCCCGTTGTAAATATTAACGCTGTTTTTACCTGCAAAATAACCGATAAGGCAGGTCGAAGTGAGCATAATAATTAGAACTAAAACAAGCGAAAAAATCCTCAAACCTTTGCTCATAGGTTTATAGTCATTTGTCGGTGTGACAGGTGAAAAAGTAACCGATGTGTATAAAGGCTGTTCGTTAGTTGGGATTTCATCTGGCTGCTCGGCGGTTTCTTCAGCCTCAAAAGATTCAATTTCCTCTGGGGTCTTATTTTCCTCTTGCGGTTCTTGGTTTAAAAATTCATCCATTTTAATACTCCTTAAGGTAATGGTAATGTGATTTTGAATGCTGTATATTCGTTTTCTTTGCTTGCAACTGTTATCGTACCCGAATGGGCGGTAATAATCGTTTTAACAATATAAAGCCCTATACCGGTGCTGTTTTTTGCGGCAGAACGGGATTTATCAACCTTATAAAACCGTTCAAAAATAAATGGCAGGTCTTTTTGTGGTATCCCCGCACCGCTGTTTTCGATAATAAAAACTAAGTTTTTGTTATCATTAGAAAGAGTAAAACTAATTTTTCCGCCATCTGGGGTAAATTTTATAGCATTATCTACTAAATTATATATAGCCTGATGGATTAAATCTCGGTCGTAGTGTACCGATAGATTAGGCAGAGCATCCAAACCTTCAATATCTATCTTTCTTTCTTCGATTCGCTGTTCCTGACTTATAACTACATTACAAAGTAGCACATAAAAATCGAAAAGTTCAGGATTTAATTTAAACTCGCCTGATTCGAGTTTTGACATACTAAGCATTGACTCAACAAGACGCGAAAGCCGTTTAACCTCGTCTGAAACAATGTTCAAATAATAAGTGTGCCTATCGGGTTCGATTGTACCGTCTAAAATTCCTGTAATAAATCCCGAAATGGTGGTCATCGGTGTTTTAAGCTCGTGGGATACATTTGCAACGAAGCTTTTGCGAATTCCCTCAGATTTAGAAAGTGAGTTGGTCATCATATTAAATGCTACTGCAAGCTCACCGATTTCATCATCGCTTGTAACGGGTATTCGTTTTGAAAAATCACCCTTAGCCATAGCACGTGAAGCTTGTGACATTAACTTTAACGGTTTGGTTAATCGGTAGGTCATTGTATATATAACTAAGAACATTAATAAAAGCGGTAGTAGGGCAGAGGCTAAAAATATTTTAGTTACAATTGATAAGAGACTTGCAACTGTTGATACCGGCGCTGCCGCAAAAATTGTTGCATAATGCTCGTTTTCGGCATTAAATAAAGCTTTATGCGAAATGTAATGGGGAGTTTCATATATGTTAAGTGTATTTAATTGAAGCTTTGGCTTGGAATTAATATCACCCTTGATTTCGGGTAAGGGAATATTAGCAGCATAGTGGGTACAGTTAGTATTATCTTGAGTTTTATTACATCCACAAGCAATTATTTGCCCTTTTGTATCAGCAATAAAAACATCTGCTGTTGCAACGCTTGAAACGGAATTCAAGATATTGATAAAATCGGTTTTAGCGATACTTTCATTATCATTTTTTGCGTTTATAACATATTCTTCAACTTCACCGCAGGCAATACTCAGTGTGCTTTCCCTTGATTTGGCAATATAATTGTTGAGTACAAATGAAAATATAATCATCATTATTGCCAAACTGAATATGATAATCAAAGCGGTTGTAAGAAAATATTTATTAAAGAGCTTAAGCTTCATAAATTTCTAACCTCGAATTTATAGCCAACGCCCCAAACAGTTTTAAGGCACCATTCATTTGACACATTCTCAAGTTTTTCGCGAAGTCTCTTAACGTGAACGTCAACCGTTCTGGAGTCACCGTAATAATCAAATCCCCAAACCTCGTCTAAAAGCTGGTCGCGGGTATAAACTCTGTTCGGATTGCTTGCAAGGTGATAGATAAGTTCGAGTTCTTTAGGTGGGGTATCAATTCGGTTGTTGTTAACGACTAACTCATAATTGGTTAGGTTTATAACAAGATTATCATAACGAACCTCGGCAATTTTATTTTGCTTATCGTTATCATTAACACGTCTTAAAACTGCCTTGATACGAGCGATAACCTCTTTGGTATCAAATGGCTTTGTGATATAATCATCGGCACCAAGCTCTAATCCTAAAATTTTATCAAAAGTTTCGCCCTTTGCAGTAAGCATAATAATCGGAACGGTTGAGTTTTTTCTGATTTCCCTACAAACCTGCCAACCGTCAAGTACGGGTAGCATTATATCAAGCAAAATAAGGTCGGGAGAATATTTTTCTGCATATTCGATTGCTTTTTTGCTGTCGTTAGCAATTATTGTGTCAAATCCATCTTTTTTAAGATATAGATTTAACAATTCGCAAATATTAACATCATCATCAACAATTAGAATTTTGTATTGCATAAAACCACTCCGAAACAGTATTAGAATATTACAATGTTATTTTATAATAAATTTGTGACAAAACTATGAATATTTAATTAAAGCAAAAAAAACGTCCATAAAGGACGTTTTGAAAACATTTTATTCAGCGTCTTCGCCGGCGTTTTCTTGCTCGCGCATTTTTGCAAAGCACTCACTGCAATATACCGGACGATCATCACGGGGAATGAACGGTACAGTTGCTACACCACCGCATGCAGCACAAGTAGCTTCGTGCATCTCTCTTGGAGCTCTGCTAGCATTTTTGCGCTTGTCACGGCAGGGTTTGCAGCGCTGTGGCTCGTTTACAAAGCCTTTGGACTCATAGAATTCCTGCTCTCTTGCAGTGAAAACGAATTCCTCGCCACATTCTTTGCAAACTAATGTCTTGTCTTCAAACATCTCGTTTACCTCTCTTGGTTTATTTTAGGTCAATGACCATTTTATATAAACGGAAATACCGCTTATTACTGTTTCAACTTTTTTCGTATACGAAGCATTGCATTATTAACGGATTTTTCCGTCAAATCCAGCTCGTCCGCAATTACCGAATATCTGTAGCCCATAATATAAAGTTGTAAAACCTTATATTCAAGAGGAGATAACTCCAACTTAATATTTTCGGTAAGAGTTTTAAAATCATCTTTTTCAAAAAAGATTTTTTCCGGACTGTTACTGTCGGCAATTTCTATGTCTTCGAGAGAGGAAACAAGCTGTGATGGGATTACTTTTTTACGGCTTTGTGACTTCACAAACGACATAACCGAACGCTTTATACAAATACCTGCAAAGGTAGAAAATGATGATTTTTCATTGTCGAAAGCCTTGATTGCGCTGTACAAAGCAACAGTGGCTTCCTGAATAGCGTCCTCTCGAATTTCAGGAGGACACAGCTGTTCGATGTACATCAGAATTGTTGAATAATACCTTTTGATGAGAATTCCAACAGGTTCAAAATCGCCGTTATTTACCAAAGAAACTATTGTTTCATCTGATAGATTTTCGTAATTTTCGACAATTTTTTTTCCCATTTCAACCTCAAATAGTACTAAATGACAAATTCTTTAGATATGATAACTCGAAATCAAGAAAAAGTCAAGTATAAATATTTACCAAAAATAAGAGTTTACATTAAGACAAGATGATGAAAAAATCAACGTTTTAGGTACTTTTCAACCGTTCTTTCCAAAAGCGAGCGGATTGGAGTGTACAATAAGTAAATTAAAACAAGATTTCCCACACAATGCAGTATATTAAACCAAAATCCCGAAACGATGTATGATATACCTCCTGCGACACCTGCTGTCAGGAAATAGGGTATTGAACAGAATATATCAAATGTAAGCCCGAAAATACCGCCAAGTACCGAGAAGAATTCTCTGCTCGCAAATTTTCTTGTAAATAACACGGCAACACAGAGTACAGCCCAGACATATAAGTAATTGACAGACCATATCCCGATACCGTAAGTAAGTATTTCGCAAATGACAAATATATATACCGAGCATAAAGCCTTAATACCGAAAATACAAGTCACCACAACAATTAAAAGTGACACTATTTCAATGTTGGGTAATTGTGACATTATGATTTGCGAAACATACATTAAAACTCCAAGCAGAGTTAATAGTATTGTTTCGAATAACTTAGCTCGGCGTGTTTGTGATTTCAAAGCTGTCACCGTCTGCAATAGGCTGGTCGTTAATACCCACATTAACCATTTCGCCGTCTTTTGTCAGGCACCACCAAGATTTGTCAAGTGTGTAGTCAGCACGCTCACCCGCAATTACGGTATACATTCCGTCACTTGATTTTTCGGTTATGATTTTTTCTTCCAGTAACGCATCTGCCAAAAATTCGGCATCGGTGTTAATTTCGTATTGCTTTTCAGTTTTGTCAGCAAATACTACTGTTACTTCAATATCCTTTGCACCTGATTGTGTTGCAGGTTGTTTTAAGAAATAAGTACCTGCAAAAATGATTATCAACAGTGCAAGAATAATCGACATTCCTAAGACTAATTTTTTGTTTTTCATAAAAAAACTCCTTTGTATTGATTTGTTACAAGTCAATACAAAAGAGAATATGTAAAAAACGGCGCAACACCCCCAATACTGAGCGTTACGTTATTTGTACATAGTCAATTACTCGTGACACATTTGTACTGACAGTATGCGGCGAGTATTCCGACTTATTTGTGTGAGCTGTGGGCTGTCAGCTCCCGACCTTTCGCCTTCCCGCGAAAGCAGTGACATTTTGAAAGGTCTCACAAAATTACGGCGACGAGTTCGCAGAGGAATTTCACCTCTATTCCGGTTTAAAGCTTGAAATAAACAAGCTACCGCATACCTTTTTGTTAACAAACAAATTATAGCATAAGCTTTAATCAAAGTCAAGTTGAAAACTCTGATAATTCTGTTGTCATCCTGTCCCAATCTTCCATTACTGTATCAAGTTGATTTTCAAGGTCATCAAGTTCATTTTGCAGCCCGGTGAGTTTGACATAATCCGCTTGATTGTCTTCTGAATTGAGTTCAGACGTAATGCTGGCAATCTGTTGCTCTAAGGAATGGATTTTTTCTTCGCATTTAGCAACTGCTCGCTCTTTTTTTGAGCGTTCCTTTAAAGGGGTTGTAAATTTCTTTTTAACCTTAGGCTCTTGGGTTGTTTCGGTAAGAGAGTCGGATTTATTTTTTTGCGAATCTAAAAACTGCTCGTAACCGTAAGGAAAAAGTTGAACATCTCCTTTGTCAAAGTGCAAAATTTTCTCAGCTATTTTCTTTATAAAATAGCGGTCGTGTGAAACGAAAATGATTGTACCTTGATAGTCACTGAGTATATCTTCAAGAGTTTCTTTTCCTACAATGTCAAGGTGGTTTGTCGGCTCGTCAAGAATTAAAAAATTCGGCTTTTTCATAAATAGTTTACACAAAGCCAAGCGGACCCTTTCGCCACCCGAAAGCATACTAATAGTTTTAAAAACATCATCACCGCTGAACATAAATGCTCCGAGCGCGCTTCTGACTTGAAAATCATTAAGCTCTGGAAATGCTGCCCAAAAATCTTCGAAAACAGTATCGTCGCTTTTGTATTCTGCCATCTGTTGGTCAAAATAACCGATATTAACCCTCGCGCCGAAACGGTAGTCACCCGAAAGCTTTGGAATTACTCCCATAATAGTCTTAATGAATGTAGATTTTCCAAGACCGTTACCACCGATAATTCCTATTCGTTCGCCGCGTTTTACATCGAGGGAGACCGTAGATAATACCGAAGTATAACCAATTTTTAAATTTTCGATACTCAGAATATCCTTGACACCTAAATCTTCGGGTGTGAAATTAGTGTGAAATGTTCGTGAGTCCTCTCTGTCGGGCAAATCAATTCTATCAATTTTTTCTAATTGCTTGATTTTAGACTGCGCCATTGATGCTTTAGTTGCCTTATAACGAAAACGCTCAATTAATCCTTCTAATTGTGCAATTTCTTTTTGTTGAGCGTTATAATCCTTTAACTGCTGCTCGCGTTTTATTTTTTTAAGTCTTGTAAATTCGGTATAGTTGCCCACATATTTTTCTGTTTTTCCATATTCAATTTCATAAACACAGTTTGCTACATTGTCAAGAAACATACGGTCATGAGAAACTACAACAAACGCCTTTTTATAATCCTTTAAGTAGTCTTCTAGCCAAGAGACAGCCTCAATGTCAAGGTGGTTTGTGGGTTCATCCAATAACAAAATATCCGGTTTTGAGAGAAGTAATTTCAAAAAGGCTATTTTTGTTCTTTGTCCACCCGAAAATTCACAAAGTTTTTTATTGCGTTCAAAAGAGTCAAAACCGAATTTTTTAATTGCGGCTTCATATTCCTTTTCAAAATAAAAACCACCCATATTCGTGAATAAATCAAGCAAATTTGTGTAACGCTTGATATTTTCTTCGCTTTGAGTGGATTCCATATCATACTGTGCCGATTCAAGCTCGGCTTTTAGGTTCAAAATTTCTCTGTATGCATCACGTATTTCCTCTACCAATGTTTTATTCTCATCGGTAAAGGTCATTTGTGAAAGTGTCCCAATTTTAGGTTTGCCCGAAACAACAAAACTGCCCCTATTGTTAGTGTCGTCTTGGGTGATGCTGTACTCTCCACTAATTATTTTGAGAAGAGAGGTTTTCCCGCTACCATTACGACCCACAAGGGCAATATGCGAGTTGTCGTTCACTTCGAAATTTATTTCACTTAAGATTTGCTCCCCTGATAAATCAAGGGAGCCGTTTTTAATAGTCAGTTGCATTATTTACTTTTTTCCTGTATAAATGTCTTGAATGAGCTCCATAACCCTGTTATAATCGGGCTTTGAAAATTCGCGCATGATTTTGATGATATTCTGCTCTTTTTTTGTTGCAACAAAAACCTCTGTTTTAGGAAATTCGGGTTCAGGGGATTTTAAAAAATTAGTGTCTGCATTTTTACAGGGTTCTTCGCCTTTGAAGAGTTGGCATGGCGAAACACCAAAAATTTCAGACAGTTTAAAAAGACGGTCAGCGCTCACAATGCCTTTTCTTTCCATTTGTGAGTAGGTGCTGCATTTAATATCAAGCTTTTCTGCTACATCTGTTTGGGTTAAGTTGGCGATATTTCGGTATTTAATTATTCTGTCATTAACATTGTCCATGATTACACTACTTTCTACATATTTTTCTTGACTTGAACTCAAAAAATTGATATAATCTTTGGGTAATATTTTGCTGGAGTGGCTCAGTTGGTAGAGCAGCTGATTCGTAATCAGCAGGTCGTGGGTTCGAGTCCCATCTTCAGCTCCAAAAATCCTTCGTTTTTTGAAGGATTTTTCTTTTTTTAATATACACTATTTTATCATTTTTCAAATGAGATGTCAAGAAATCTCGAATTTTGTGAAATAAATTTTTATTAAGAATTCTCGGTTGATTTTGAATAGGGTTTATGATATACTCTACTTAATGTTAAATATTGAATTCAAGTGAGTGTTTTATGGATAAATTTATATCTAATAGCCGTGAAAAAACCGAAGAAATTGCTGCCGAATTTTCAAAAAAATTGTCGGGCGGCGAAGTTGTTGCTTTTAGGGGCGGTCTTGGTATGGGTAAAACCTGTTTTACAAGGGGACTGGCTCATGGCCTCGGTTACAAAGGCGATGTAACCTCTCCAACATTTGCATTAATAAATGAGTATTTGGGTGGAAGACTTAATATTTTTCATTTTGATATGTACAGAATAGATACCTGGCAGGATTTGTATTCAAGCGGTTTTTTCGAATACTCTGAAGAAAACGGTGTTGTAGTTGTAGAGTGGAGCGAAAATATTGAGAATGCGCTCCCTGAAAATACCGTATATGTCGAAATCAAAGCTTTAGATGAACAAACAAGAGAAATTTTAATTTATAAAAAGGGGGAAGCGGTTTGAAAATATTAAGTGTTGAATGCTCCGCAACTCCCTGTTCGGTGGCTATCAGTGAGAACGGCAAAATTTTATCCTCTGCATTTACTAATGTCAAACTAACACATTCGCAAACTTTAATGCCAATGGTCGAATCTGTTTTGCGAGCCTCTCTTTTGAGTATAGGTGATATTGGTGCATTTGCAGTAAGCAGCGGACCCGGTTCTTTTACGGGAGTACGTATTGGTATTAGCGCCGTAAAAGGCATGGCGCAAGCGGGTAATTTGCCTTGCATTTCGGTTTCTACTTTGGAAAGTATGGCTCAAAATTATTCTGACACAGAGTGCTTTGTATGTGCTGTAATGGATGCTCGTTGTAATCAAGTATATAACGCATTATTTAGCAATAAAAACGGTATTTGTGAAAGGCTTTGTGATGATAGAGCTTTAGCGATTGATGATTTGGTGCCTCAAATAGTTGAACTTGCAAAACAGGGTAAAAAAATATATATCGTTGGTGACGGTGCCGAGATTTTTTATGACTTTGTTAAAGATATTCAGAATGTGGTACTTGCCGATGAACAACGCCGTTTTCAAAATGCCGTAGGTGTATCGGCGGTAGCTGAGTTAATGTTTAAAAATAATGATTATATTACAGCAAAGGAATTACAGCCAAAGTATTTAAGGCTTCCCCAAGCGGAAAGAGAACTAAAAAGGAAAGAGGAACAAAAATGAAAATTGCAATAGGTTGTGACCACGGCGGATTTGAACACAAGGAGGCAATTTCTGCACATTTAAAGGAACGCGGATTTGAGGTTCAGGATTTCGGCATTTATGAATGTGTTTCGGTTGATTATCCCGAAATCGCTTTAAAGGTTGCTAACAGCGTTTCTAAGGGTGAAAACGAACTCGGCATATTGGTTTGCGGAACAGGAATAGGTATGTCCTTAGCTGCTAATAAGGTTAAGGGAATCAGAGCTGCAGCTGTTAGTGAGCATTTTTCTGCTAAGTATACCCGTTTGCACAACAATTCCAACATTCTTTGTCTCGGCGGCAGAGTTATCGGTGTTGGCACAGCGCTTGAATTGGTAGACCTTTTTGTTGATACAAAATTTGAGGGCGGACGTCACCAAAAAAGAGTTGATATGATTACAGCTATCGAAGAATAAGCAAAAAGACCTTGTTTTTAAAACAGGGTCTTTTTTAGTTGAAAGTAATAGAATAATATGATAAAATAATTTTAAGATTTAACTTGTTTTTAAGGAAGTGAAAAGCGTGCTTCAATTCATTATTGGGCGTCCCGCATCGGGCAAAACATATACTGTTTTAAATAAGATTAAGGAATTGACCGAAAAGAAACAACATTCGGTTTTGATTGTTCCTGAGCAGTTTACTTTTGAAACTGAAAGAGCAGTTTTGAAAACAGTAGGGGAAGAAGCGACGCTTTTTGTAAATGTTATCAGCTTTACTCGGTTATACGATGAAATAGGCAGAAATATTGGTGGAATTGCAGGCACTTTTTTAAGGGACAGCGACAAGATAGTTTTTATGAATAAAACCCTTAATACTGTGGCTTCCGATTTAAAGCTTTGGGGCAAATATAAATCCTCGGTAAGTTTTGCAAAAACAATACTTGATGTAATTGGTGAGTTTAAAATAAATTCGCTAAGTTCTGAGGATTTACGGAAAACTGCCGAAACAACTGATAGCGCAACACTTAGGGACAAACTGTTAGATTTATCAAAGATTTACGATGCTTATGATATGTTGGTAGGGGAAAGATTTATCGACCCTGCCGATACACTTACACGTGTTTATGAATCGCTTAAAAACTACGAATTTTTTAAAGGGAAAACCGTATTTCTTGATTCGTTTAAGGGCTTTACGGGTCAGCAGTATAAAATTATTGAAAGAATTGTAAGTCAAGCAGATGATTCATATGTAAGCCTTACAAATGACCCCGATGTCAAGGGCGAATACTGTGTTTATGCAAATATACGGAAAGCTATATTAAACATTGAGGATATTGCCAAAAGTCGCGCGGTAAAAGTGACAGAGCCACTCGTTTTGAAAAAAAATTATTATAATTCTACTGCACTAAAAGCCGTAGAAAGGGCTTTTTGTGGCAAAAATATAGAAATAAGTGATAATGCGGAAGATGTCGTTATTTGCAAGGCGAAGACAATTTACGATGAAGCAAACTTTGTGGCAAGCGAAATTCGAAGACTTGTGCGCACAGAGAATTATAGATTCAGAGATTTTGTAATCATCGCAAGAGATAGCGAAAAGTACGGTTCTGCCATTGAAAATGCTTGCAGAAATAATGGGGTAAACCTTTTTTACGACAAGAAAATACCTCTTTCTGCTTTCCCTCTGTCATCTGCGGCAATTGCTGCTTTAGAGTCAATTGATTTTTCTACCGAAGCAATTTTGAAATTTCACAAAACGGGACTTGGAACACTTAATAACGATGAAATTTCAATACTCGAAAACTATACATTTATTTGGAATGTAAATGGTAAAATGTGGCAAAAACAGTGGGATATGGACCCAAGAGGAATGACAGCCGAGCCTGATAAAGACGGCAAAGCTGCTATTGAACTCAGGTTAATTAATTCTCTCAGAGAGCGTGCTATAGCGCCGATTATCGCTTTCAAAGAAAATTTTGGTGCAACCGCCAAACAAAAGTCATCTGCACTCGTTAAGCTTTTTGAGGAATGTAAGGTTAATGTTAAACTGAATGAAATGTGCGCAAATTACAGCCGTATAAATTACACATATTATGCCGATGCAATAAAATCTTCTTATGATGAGTTTATGAAGATACTTGACAGTCTTGTTATGTGCTTTGATGACACTTCAATTTCACATAAAGAATATTTTGATGCACTTAATCTCGCACTTTCTTTAGACAGTGTCGGCGTAATACCTCAAACCTTAGATGAGGTTATTTTTGGCGATGCAGACCGTATCAGACCGTCACGCCCAAAGGTTGCCTTTATATTAGGTGCTAATCAAGGAGAATTCCCGCAATCTATTGGAAATAATGGAATTTTCTCATTAAATGAACGCAGAAGACTTGTCGAGAATGGAATGAATATTTCTGACAATGCTGTCGAGGCATCAATTGATGAAGAATATTTAGTATATTCAAGCGTATGCTGTCCTTCTGATAAACTGTACGTCGTTTACAGTGAAGTTTCATTGACGGGTGAAAGCAAGGAGTCTTCTTCATTCATAGAGCAAATCAAAAAGGCAGTAAATTGTAAAATGGTTGAATATCCTGAAAAATTCAATTTGCCCGAAACTGAAAATTCAGCCTTCTCAGAATATTGCCGTAATTTAAAAACCAACCCTGTCACTGCGTTGACACTAAAAACTGCCTTATCTAATACTAAGTCATCAAACAATGTCAATGCATTGGGTGGCGGCAAAGTGAAAACGGAGGATTGGCTTTCGGGCGATACTGCAAAAAAGCTCTATGGTAACAATATTTATATGTCTGCCACCAAATTTGATACATTTAATCGGTGCCGTTTTTCCTTTTTCTGTCAATATGGTTTAAAGGCTGAAAAAATCAGAACTGCAAATTTCAATGTGTTACAAAGAGGTACTATTGTACACTTCTGCCTTGAAAAGATTATCAGTGAATACAAAAAGGGTATCGCAGATTTAGAATATGAATTTTTAGATAGTCTTTGCGACCGCTATATTCAAGAATATCTGAGTTTAGTGGAAGGCTTTGAAAATGTCAGAGATGCAAAGACCGAATTTATTATTTCAAGAATTTCCCGTTCTCTTAAAGAGGTAGTGAGAAATATAAGTGATGAAATGAAGCAGTCTGATTTCGAGCCTACGCATTGTGAATTGAAAATAGGTAAAGACGGTGAAATTCCTGCAGTTCACTTTCCGTTTGATTCGGGAGATATAATTTTAAGCGGTAGCATTGACCGAGTTGACCAGTATAACGGATATGTCAGAATTATAGATTATAAAACAGGTAGTAAGGCATTTAAGTTGCCCGATATACTTTTTGGTCTTAATATGCAAATGCTTATATACCTTTATTGTGTGATAAGGGGTAAAGACTCATCTGCCCTCAAACCGGCGGGAATACTATATAAAACTGCCAAGCGAGATTTAAGCGATAAGGGTATGGCGATGAATGGATTACTGCCGAATGATATTGAACTTTTAAAAGCGATGGAAAAAGAAAATCAGGGCGAATTCATACCTAAAATTAAGATTAACAAGGACGGCTCATTAGCCAAAAAGAATGAAAGTTTTATATCTAATGATGATTTTAATGTTATATTTGATTACATTGAAAAAATTATGAAAAACACAGGCGAAGTAATTTCTAGCGGTGATATTTCTGTTAATCCTGTTAACGGAATACAGGCCGAGGCGTGTAAATACTGCGAGTACAGTAGGGTTTGCGGTATTGAAGATGAAGAAATTTTCACGGTAGAAAACTTAGACAGCATGGCGGTATTAGAATCTTTAAAGGAGGAAGCTTATGCCACTGAAATTGACGAGTGAACAAGAACTTGCTGTAAATAAAAAAGGCAATATTCTGGTTGCTGCTGCAGCAGGCTCCGGTAAAACGGCAGTTTTGGTGGAGCGTGTTATTAAAAAACTTTGTTCTAGGACCGATCCTGTGAGAGCGGACAGACTCCTTATTGTAACCTTTACTAATGCTGCTGCAGCTGAAATGAAAAGCAGAATTGAAAAAAGGCTAAATGAAGAATGTCAAAATAATCCGGAAGACACAGCTTTGGTTTTGCAGAAGCATTTGTTGCAGAATGCCAAAATTTGCACGATTGACTCTTTTTGTATAGATTTTGTAAGAGAAAATTTTGAAAAATTAAATATTTCTCCTGATTTCAAACTCAGTGATAACAATACTTTAAAACCGATTAACGAAAGGGTTTTGTCAGAGGTTTTAGAGCCATATTTTGAGACAAAAAATTCGATTTTTTATCAGTTGTTAGACCTTGTGGGCGCTGAATATGATGAGGGTAAATTTTCGGATTTTGTTTTAGATTTATATGAGTACAGCCGCCATTTGCCGTTCCCTGAAAAATGGTTTGATTCGTTAGCCGAAAACTATAACGGCGGCGAGTTTAAAAAGGATAATATTTGGCGTATTTTTGCAGTTGATAAGGCTCGTCAAACGGTTAAGGAACTAAAGAAAAATGTTGCGGTTGCAGTTGATTTGTTGGCAGTTGATACTCAAATGTCAGATAAGTTTTTGCCAATATTCATTTATACTGCCGAGCAATTAGATAATCTTGAAGTTGCTTGCGAATCAGATGAATGGGACAGAATTTACGATTCGCTTCGTTCAATTAACTTTCCTTCGAAACCTTCTGTCAAAGGTTCTGATGATATTCCTCAAATTAAGGCGGCAAAATCTGTTTTTGACCACATAAGAGGAAAGGGAATAGAAGAACTTTATAAATTGTTTTATGCTGATGAAGCGTTTATTTCGGCTCAGTTTAAAATGCTATATCCTCAAATCAAACTTTTAACTGAAATTTTAAAAGAATTTTCGAAAAAACTTTTCGAAGCTTATGTAGAGGAAAACACATTTACTTTCCATAACACCGAAGCTATGGCATTGCAGTTGCTATGCACCGAAGAAAACGGCATTGTTACAGTTAACCCTCAAGCCAATGACTTTTTAGACCTATTTGATGAGGTTTGTGTTGACGAGTATCAAGACACGAATGACCTTCAAAATATGCTGTTTTATGTGCTTTCAAATAAAGACTCAAAACTCTTTGCTGTAGGTGATGTGAAACAGAGTATATATGGCTTCAGAGGTGCTAATCCTGAATATTTTATAAATAAAAAGAACAGTCATATTTCTGTGAATTCTGCAAAGGAAGATGAGCCGAAAAAAATTATTTTAGGAAACAATTTCCGTTCTCGTTATGAAGTGTGCGATTTTATAAATTATTTCTTTTCACTGTTTATGACTGAGCAGACGGGCAGAATTGTATATGATGATGAAGAAAAGCTTATTGCATCGGGAAAATTCCCCGAAAGTGAGTATCCGTTTGTCAGTGTCGACATAATCGAGACCAACAGCGATGTGGAAAATAAGGTTTTGGAGTCGCGTCAAATCGCAAGTTTTATTAAGAATACAATGAACTCGGGACAAATGATTCGTGCCGATGAAAATACATTGCGTGCTCCAAAATATTCCGATTTTACCATCCTTCTACGTTCGATGAAAGGAAACGCCGAGATAATTGCAAAAGAACTAAGACGGCAGGGAATACCCGTTAATTTTTCGGCTGAAGGTTATTGCGAATATACCGAAATAGCAGTAATGCTGTCCCTTTTAAAGGTTATCGATAACCCGAGAAATGATATAGAATTGCTATCTGTTATGATGTCGGCGATTTTTGGATTTTCGGCAGAAAAGATGGCACAAATCAGAATAAATTCACCTAAGAGTGATTTGTATTCTGCGGTTGTTCTTTTTGCTGAAAATGGTGATAATCAAACAAGAGAGTTTTTGTCTGTAATTCAAAAATTCCGACTTTACAGTGTCACAAATACCTTGCCACGGTTAATTAACATTATTTTGGAAGAAACGGGATTTTTAAATGTTGTTACGGCTTATAATGACGGTGAACGTCGCCGCAATAATTTGCTTTTACTTTCGGAGTATGCCGAAAGCTATATCACGTCTTATAATTCGGGTATCGGTGGTTTCGTTGATTTTATTACAAAACAAAGCGAAAGTAAAAAAATCAAGCCCGCAGGTGCTTTGAACGGTGAAAATGCGGTTACTATTATGAGTATACACGGCTCTAAGGGACTACAGTTTCCAATATGTATTCTGGCTTTTACATCAGGTAAATTTAATACCGAGTGGACAAGGGCTGACAATGTACATTCAGCGAAGTACGGTCTTGGTTTCAGATATTTTGATGAGTCGGAAAAGACAAAATATGATACTATAGCGAGGCAGGCAATTTTGAATAAATTGCATCAAGAACAGTTAGAGGAAGAACTGAGACTTTTTTATGTTGCGATGACAAGAACACAGGATATTCTTCATATTACTGCTATGTCATCAAATACCCAGAAGAAAGCCGAAGAAGTAGTAAATCGGTTGACATGCTGTGACTCTAAAATTTCGTCTGACTATTGGAATCGTACAAGCTCCTACTTTGACTGGATTTTGGCTGCTTTGTTGTTGCACCCTGATGGTGTAAAACTCAGAGGTAATGCTAAAAATCTGATTTGTAATGAAACAACGAGCAGAATAAAGCTTCAAATTATTGACGGTAAAACAATACCGGAATGTTATGATTCGGTGGAGCAAGATGAGATAACTGTTGATGATGAATTGTTGTATAAAATACAACAGAATTTTGCATATAAATATCCGTTTGAGGAACTTGTCGGTATTCAGTCAAAAGCCTCGGTTTCTGTGTTGGCGAACAAAGCCGAAAGTGAAAAATATTCATTCACATCAAAACCGTCATTTTTGAGTCAAGGCGGCATTTCGGCAACAGAACGAGGAACTGCTATGCATAAGGTTATGGAATTCTTTGATTTCGAAAAATGGAATACGCCTGAGGAAGAATTAGACCGTCTGCTCGAATGGCAGTTTATCAGCGAGTTAGAGCGAGAAACGATAAATATGGATGTTTTAAAAGGTTTCTTTAAAACTGATATTTTCAAAAGAATGATGAATTCGTCTTCGCTGCATAGAGAAATGCGGTTTTTAACAGAACTACCTGCAAAAATGATAAATAATACTCTTGCTGCTGAATTTGAAGATGAAATGATTATTGTACAAGGCGCAGTAGATGTTTGTTTCGAGGAAGAGGACTCGGTTGTGATTTTGGATTTCAAAACCGACCGTACCGATAATCCTGACGCGCTTGTTAAGGCGTATGGAGAACAACTAAATATTTACGCCCTTGCGTGCGAAAAGATTTTCAAGAAACCGGTAAAAGAAAGGTTAATTTACTCATTTTCCCTTGGTAAAGAAATTGTGATAAAATAATGTTTTTAAAGCCGCCATAATGGCGGCTTTAACCTTTAACTGAGTTGACAAATTGGTAAATTCTGAGTATAATGAAAAGCAAGCAATTTATTTGTTAAACGACCCGGTACAAAGGAGAGAGTCTTAAATGATAACAGCATTTAAGAATATACCAAATTACATAACTGTTATGAGAATGATTGGCACAGTAGCTTTGTTATTCACAAAGCCACTGTCGGTTTTGTTTTTTACTGTGTATGCACTTACCGGAATAACTGATGTGTTAGATGGATTTATTGCAAGGAAATTAAAAATCACCAGCGAAATAGGAGCAAAGCTCGATAGTATGGCAGATTTGATTTTTTATGCTGTAATGTTCATAATGATTATGCCATTTTTGTGGGAAGTATTACCGCCTGTTATGTGGTGTGCGGTTTCCTTGGTGTTAATATTCAGATTATCAGCGTACATAACTGCGGCAATAAAGTTTAAAAGATTTGCTGCCACACATTCGTTACTTAATAAAATTACAGGCGCTCTTGTATTTATAATTCCGTTTGTAATTTTGTTTGATTTTTTTGTCCCCGTTTGTTGGGTAATTTGTTTTGTGAGCGGCATAGCTTCCTTGTCAGAATTGATAAAATATCTATCAGTAAAAAAGGTCTCCTAAAAAGGAAACCTTTAAATTTTATTCGTTTTTGGAAGTCTTGCGTAAAGTTTAGTATTTTCATAAACAATTTCAGCAAGCCAATCGTTGATACATTCGCCCTTAATTCTCCACTGCCAGTTTTCACCGACCGATGATGGTGAATTGATGCGAGCTTCAGAACCGAGACCTACAATATCTGTCATCATCAATATACAGGTATCCGCTACCGACATTAGGGCAGATTTCATCATTGCCCAGTTGAATCCGTTATCATTATGATAGTTTAAATACTGTTTTGCTATCTCTACTTCTACACAGTCTGCAGATTTTAACCAACCCATAATTGTGTCGTTATCGTGTGTACCTGTGTAAACCACACAGTTTTTATCAAAATTGTGTGGGAGATAATCACTGTCTAATTCGGATGAGAATGCAAACTGTAACACTTTCATTCCGGGAAAACCTGTGTTTTTAAGCATTTCGTGGACTTCTTCGGTTAAAAATCCTAAGTTTTCGGCAATAATCGGAAGATTTTCGCCAAACTCTTTTTTGAGGGAATTAAATAAATCCATATTAGGGCCCTTAATCCATTTGCCTTTTTTAGCATTTTTATCGCCGAAAGGTATTGTGTAATAGGCTTCAAAGGCTCTGAAATGGTCAATTCGTACAACGTCATATCTTTTTAAGGCGTTGCCAAGATAGTTTTTCCACCAACTATAACCGTCCTTTTTCATAAATTCCCAGTTATAAATGGGGTTGCCCCATAACTGACCGTCCTCGCAAAAGTCATCGGGTGGACAACCTGCCACAACGCAAGGTTCAAGGGTTTCGTTTAACAAAAACTGTTTTGGATTTGACCAAACATCAGCGGAATCAAAGGCTACATAAATCGGAATATCACCGATAATTGAAATCCCTTTTTTGTTTGCATAATTTTTAAGTTTTTTCCATTGTTCATTAAATTTAAATTGCAAAAATTTATAAAAATCAATATCGGTTGAAAGTTGCTTCTTGGCTTTATTTATTGCATCACAATCACGTAGCTTTAAAGGCTTTTCCCATGTTTCCCAAGAAGCATCGCCGTGGGCGTTTTTAAGCGAGATAAAAAGCGCGTAATCATCTAACCAAAAACTGTTTTCATCGATAAATTTTATGTAATCACTATTGGCTTCAAATCGGTTAAAGCCAAGACGTAAAAGTTTTAAACGGTTTTGATAAAGCTTGCCGTAGTCAACACGCTCATCGATGTCGCCAAAGTCATAAGAGTCGGCTTCTTCCTTAGTTAAAAGTTTTTCATTTATCAGTTCTTCTATATCAATAAAATACGGATTGCCGGCAAAAGAAGAAAAAGATTGGTATGGGGAGTCACCATAGTTTGTGGGGTTTAAGGGGAGAATTTGCCAATATGTCTGACCGGCTTTCTCTAAAAAATCTACAAACCTAAAAGCTTCTTTGCCAAATGTGCCTATTCCGTATTTAGACGGCAAGGAAAACACGGGCATTAAAATTCCGCAACTTCGCATAAATACTCCTCAAAATTAAAATATAATAATATTATAACATATAAAAAAAGTTTTTCAATTACGAATATAAAGTAAAATTTGGAAAAGATAAGGATAAAAAATATCGGTGCCTTAGGCACCGATATTTTTAGTTTAGTTTTACATTTATCCAGAGATTTTCATAATAACTTCTGATTTTCGGGTCTAAATCATGGTAGTATTGAGTATTTTTCTTAATCTCTGCATCGGGGTAAAGAATGGGGTCATTCTTAAATGAATAATTTTCATTATTAATAACCGAGGTATTAGGGGATGCATAGCAAATGTATTCGGCATTAGCAAGAGCAACTTCGGGCTCTAAAAGGAAATTGATGTACATCATTGCTGCCTCATAATTTTGTGCAGTTTTCGGCACACAAATAGAGTCGACAAAGATGTTGGTGCCTTCCTTTGGATAGATAAATTCCAAATCATCGTTTGCTTGCTTCATAATGTGGAAATCACCCGCATAATACGGTGTTAACGCGGCGTTACCCGATTCCATTTTATTAAAGACCTCGTCCATTACTCTTGCTTGCAAAACAGAATTTTGAGATTTCAATTTTTCTGCAGCTTTATCCCAGTCGGATTTGTTGTGACTGTTAACATCTAAACCTAAAGCAAACTGAGCAATAGCAAATGCATCACGGGAATTGTTAAAGGTGAGAATGTTTCCTTTATATCGTTGGTCGAACAAAGCTTCCCAACTGTCAGGTGCTTCTTTTACCATGGTTTTGTTGTAAATCAATCCAACCATACCTACATTATAGGGAACGGTATATTCATTTTTTGGGTCGAAATACAAATCTTTATATTCATCAGCAATATAATGATAATTACTGATTTCAGAATAATCTAATTTCAAAAGCAAATCTTCATTTAACATTCGCTGAATCATATAATCTGATGGGATTATAATATCATACGCTGAGGAGGCAGCTTTGATTTTAGCATACATTTCCTCGTTGCTTTCGTAGTTGGTGTAGTTAACTTTAATACCAGTCAATTTTTCAAAAGCAGAATTCACATCAAGGGAGTCATCTTCGCCCAAAGAGATATATTCTCCCCAGTTGTAAACATTTAAAGTTGTTCCTGCCAAATCTCTGGTATAAGTTCCTTGAACCTTAATGTTGGTATTTTTGAATTTACTGCTGATAATTGAAACGCCAATCATACTGACTGCAATAGCGATACAAACAAAAATTGAAATCGCTTTGATAAACTTAGGTTTGAATCGCGATTTTTTATTTTCGCTTCTTGAAAGGTTTACCAAAATAAGTAATACCAAAACGGTCAAAAAGATAATTGTGGAAAGAGCATACATAGTAGGCTTAACCGTCTTTTTGGTCATTGAATAAATTCGTATCGGCAAGGTTTGGAAAGCGGGTCCTGATGTAAAATAACTAATAACAAAATCATCTAAAGACAGGGTGAAGGACATTATGAATCCTGAAAAAATTCCCGGATAAATTGACGGCAAAACAACCTTGCAAAAAGCCTTGAATGGAGTGCAGCCTAAATCTTCTGCAGCTTCTGATAAATGAATATCAGTTTGTCTAAGTTTCGGCATAACATTAAGTATTACATAAGGTAGATTAAAGGTTATATGTGCACAAAGAATGGTACCAAAACCTAAAGCTTCCTTTTTACCAATAATACTTGCCATAAACACAAACAACAGCATTAGTGAAACACCAGTTACAATTTCAGGGGTCATCATTGGGATATTCGTAATGGTTGTAAGGGTGGTTTTTAATGCTTTGTTTCTCATTTTGAATATACCAACAGCTGCTACCGTTCCTAAAACTGTAGCAATTATGGCCGAGAGTATAGCCAAAATCAAGGTGTTTTGCAGAGCTAATATAGACTCACTGTCATACAACAGTTGCTCATACCATTTTAAAGAAAATCCTGTAAAAACCGATGTGCTTTTCGAACTGTTGAACGAAAAAAAGGTCATTACTATCAAAGGAGCGTACAAAAATATGAGCATGAGCGTGATGAAGAAATTCCGTAATACTCTCATATCATTATACCTCCCTTATCAGAATCGCCGAAGCGGTTCATTATGGCAATACTTATAATTATAAAAATCATAAGCACAAGGGACATAGCTGCACCCAAAGGGTAATTCGGTATTTTAAACTGAGTTTCAATTATATCGCCTGCCAGCAGTACCATACCGTTACCGAGTTTTTGAGAAATATAAAAAGTACTGATAGATGGAACGAATACCATTGTAATACCTGACAAAACACCCGGTATACTTAAAGGCAAAACAACTCTTTTTATCTTGGAAAATGCATTTGAGCCTAAATCTTCTGCAGCCTCTAAAAGTGAATTGTCAATTTTCGAAATGGTGGTGTAAATGGGTAAAATCATATATGGAATAAAATCGTAAACCATACCTAAAATTACAGCCCCAGGTGTACCCATAAACTTGACGCTTTCAAATCCTAAAAGATTTAAAATACGGTTTAAAACGCCGTTGTTGTCAAGAATTACTGTCCAAGAATAGGTCTTAATCAGTAGATTCATCCACATGGGTAACATTACAAGAAGCACCATCATTTTTTGAGAATTGATAGATACCTTGGTTAAAAAGTATGCAAAGGGATAGGAGAGTATCAAGCATATAGCAGTAGCAATAAGAGCGTAGATTACAGATGTAATAAATACACCTTTATACTTCTCTAATTCGTAAATATTTTGTAGTGTAAATCCGCCGTTGCCGTCAGAAAACGTGTAGTATAAAACTATAAACAAAGGTACAATTATGAAAATTGCAGACCATACAATGCAAGGCAGATTTAACATCCTTTTTGAAAAAGATGAGTTCATTCTGCATTACCCTCCGACATTTCGTTCATTTCATACATTTCTTCACTGTAGGTGGAGTAGTCGCCGTACAGTCCAGAATACTCGGATTTTTTCATAATATGAATGGCATCGGGTTCAATATAGAGTCCTACCTTATCATCAACAAAATGTTCGTCGGTAGTTTGAATCATCCATTTGAAACCGCCGATGTCAACGATGATTTCATAGTGTACACCCAAAAAAGCTACCGAAGTTACAATTCCTGTCAAGTGACCGTTGCCGACAGGGACAATATCGACATCTTCGGGACGAACAACAACGTCAACAAGCTCGTTTTTGTCGAAACCCTTGTCAAGACATTCGAACTTATTACCCGAAAATTCAACATAATAGTCTTTTAGCATTTTGCCGTCAAGAATATTGGATTCGCCGATGAAATCCGCCACAAAAGCGTTTTCGGGCTCGTTATAAATATCCTGTGGAGTACCAATTTGTTGGATTTTACCGCCGTCCATAACGATAACCCTGTCGGACATTGTGAGGGCTTCTTCTTGGTCGTGGGTAACAAAAATAAAGGTAATGCCGAGCTGTTGCTGAATTTTCTTAAGTTCCTTTTGCATATCTTTGCGAAGCTTTAAGTCCAAAGCAGCCAAAGGCTCGTCAAGTAACAAAACACGGGGATGGTTAGCAATTGCGCGCGCTATTGCAACACGTTGCTGCTGACCTCCCGAAAGTGTATCAATACTGCGGTTTTCAAGACCTGACAAATTAACGAGTTCCAACATTTCGTTAACACGGTCTTTTATTTCATTTTCTTTCATTTTTTTAACTCTGAGACCAAAGGCAATATTCTCATATACATTAAGGTGAGGGAAGAGGGCATAACGCTGAAAAATTGTGTTAACCTGCCTTTTGTGGGCGGGAACATCATTTATCCTTTTGCTATCAAATATAATATCTCCCTCATCGGGCTGTAAAAAGCCTGCAATAAGTCTGAGAGTGGTTGTTTTTCCGCATCCCGAAGGACCTAAAAAGGTGATAAATTCCTTATCTTTAATATCGAGACTGATACTTTTTAGAATCTGTTCGTCATCAAAACTTACCGATATATTTTTAAGCTCCACGATATTTCCTTTGTTCAACTGAAAACAACCCCTTTGCGGTGTAATATTAAGGTTAAATTTATATAAAAACAACCAGTATAAAATATATAGCAAAATACATTAAATGTCAAGAAATTTTAAAGAAAATTCAACATAATTCATCAAATTTTAAGTATAAAATATATAAAACTTTTAAATGCTCGTTTTTTCTTTAAAATGCTCTTAAATACTCGATTTTTATTTTGTGTAAATAATTCTTGCTTCTTTTTAGATAAAAATGTAAAAAACTTGTTGCCGATTACCGCTCTTTATGATATAATATATGAAATTATATTTATATTGGATTATTATGCTTTGGTGGTGATTTTGTGAGAATTTTAGGCATCGACCCCGGATATGCAATTGTCGGCTACGGAATTGTTGATACCAACGGATACAAATTCGGTGTTGTTGGTTTCGGCGCTATAACTACTCCCGCAAAAATGCCCTTTCCAAAAAGACTCCAAGCAATTTATGATGATATGATTACGATTATTAAAAAATATAATCCTGATGAATTGGCGATTGAACGCTTATATTTCAACACCAACACAACCACTGCTATTGATGTTGCTCAGGCAAGGGGTGTTATAATTTTGGCGGCCGAGAGCTGCGGACTCAAAATTCAGGAATACACTCCATTGCAGGTTAAACAAGCGGTGACAGGTTACGGCAAGGCGGAAAAATTTCAGGTTATGGAAATGGTTAAGAGTATTTTGTCATTAAAATCTATACCTAAACCTGATGATACTGCTGATGCATTAGCCTTGGCTGTTTGCCATGGCCACTGTGTGGGCTCGGGCGTTTCAAAAATTATGAGAGAGGAGCAAATTTAATGATAGCTACATTAAGAGGCAATTTGATATACACAGATGCTAACTCTTTAATTGTTGAATGTGGCGGGGTGGGTTTTAAATGTGCCACAACAACCGCAACATTAGCTTCGTTTTCTAATTTGGGACAAGAGGTTTTTCTTTACACTTATTTAGCTGTTAGGGAAGACGCTATGGATTTGTTCGGCTTTTCAACCGTAGAGGAAATGGAAGCCTTTAAAATGATAATTTCCGTAAATGGTGTAGGACCTAAAATTGGTATTGCTTTGCTCTCGGAATTTACTCCGAATCAGTTGTTTTTGTATATTAGCTCAAATGATTCAAGAGCGCTGACTTCTGCTAATGG
>JAZONB010000007.1:0-3716 GCA_045654305.1 Acutalibacteraceae bacterium
TTAATCTCTATAAATTCCAAAAGTCCTTCATTAAAGGTGTACTTGCCGTCTTCGGCAATAGCAACTGTTTTATCGGGATTTCTGCGTGCAAATCCTTTAGGATAGTATTCCTTAATCACCACTTTGCACATTTTTGCATTGTCCCAGCCTATGTAGGTTATACCCTCGCCGTCGATTTCGAGCGCCGTTCCCACAAGGTAACGGTTTTCTAAGATTGATTTAGTAGGCAGACACTCTGCGGGGTTTTTGGTAGCATTGTCATATCCGCAAATAGGACAAACCTTTTCGCCGCCGTTGTCACTCATACAGCCTAAGCATAATCCTTCGGTATTTATCATAAAAAATCCTCCGAAATTAAATTACATATTTATATTTTACCATGCTTGTCAAGTCGGTTTGCAATTGGTATCATTTTTTTAAAAACACAGGTGTGGTGGGGCGTTATACGTCTGTCTTCGTGTAAAGAGCCGAAATACCAGTGGCTGTATTCACAAGACCTTCCGATTTCCTCGAAATAACCGTTAAGCTTGTTAACGCGGTCACTGTCGCCCTTGAGCCAGAGCATAGAGCTTTTAACAAGTGACGGAGGCTCATGGGTTATAATGTAATCAACCTTGCAGTTAACTTCGTCAAGCCTTTTTGCACCCTCTGCCATTTCCTGAGGGGTAGGTTCTTCCTCTCTCCACCAAAGACCGTTTTCAATACGCATATCCTTGTCGGTGCTTTCTCCTCCGCCAAAGGTGAAAAAGGTTTTACCCTCGATATCAAAAATCTGTCCTCTCATAAGGTGGATTAGGTTTCCCTTGATACGGTGTACCATTCCGCCGTGCCAGTAGGTGGTACGGCAACGGTTGATTTTATTCATATTGTCGTGAGTGCCGTCAACAAATGCGGTGACAAAACGGCGGGTGGATAGATAGTCAATTACCTCTTTCTCGGTTTTGGAGCCGTCGAAAATATATCCAAAGTCGCCGGCTACAATAAGCACATCGCCCGCTTTGAGGCGTCTGAAATTTTTGTCGTAAAGCCTTTCGAGACAACCGTGCATATCTCCCGTAACGTAAACCGTGATTTCCACCCCCTAATTTAAAAAATACTTTTATTTTTTAATGATTTATGCTAATATATATATACAGTATACCATATATTCGGAGAGATTTCTATGCTTAAAAGAATATTTTTCATAATTTTAACAATTTCTTTATGTATTTGTACGGTTTTTGCGCCTTTAAGTGTGTCTGCCTACGAGGTCACAGGATTTGAAATCAGCGCAAAGGCAGGAATGTTAGCATCTCTCGATACAGGCGAAACGCTTTACAGCAACAATATAAATAAAAAGGTTTATCCCGCGGCGATTACTAATATTATGACCGCTATTGTAATTTTAGAAAGTGAAAAATATTCTCCAAAGGCTAAAATCACTATGACCGAAAAGGCTTTAAAGGATAATTTGGGTAGCGGAGTTACAGATTCGCACGTTAAGGTGGGAGAAGAAATTACCCATACCGACCTGCTTCATATGATAATTATGAGTTCATTCGGTGATGTTGGTTATCTGGCGGCAGATTATTTTTACGGCTCGTTTGACGCTTTTGTGGCAAAAATGAACGAAAAGGCTCAGAATATAGGACTTGAAAACACTAATTTTACCAACCCCTTGGGCACGCACGACCCGAATCATTATACTACCGTTAGCGATATTTATAAGCTCACGGTATACGCCTTGCAAAATAAGACCTTTAAAGAGATTTGCGCTAAGCATAAGTATATGATTCCCGCTACAAATATGCAAGGCGAAAGGCTTTTGTCCACCACCAATTTCTTGCTAAAGGGAAGTAATTCGGGTTTTGAATACAGTTACGCCACAGGTGTGAGGACAGGCTTTACCGATGAGGCGGGCAGATGTATTGTGGCTACCGCTTCTTACGGCGGGTATAATTACATTTGTATTTTAATGAATTCTCCGAATAACAAGCTTAAAAGACCTGAGCTCAGAGAGTGCGCCGACCTTTTCCGTTGGGCTTTCAATAATTTTGAGCGCAAGGAAATCGCTACCTCTACCGAGCCTGTTTGCGAGGTCCCGCTTGAGCTTTCAATGGAAACGGATTTTGTACCGCTTTATTTCGAAAAACCATTTGTTTCGGTGTTGCCGAAAAACGCCGATGAATCAACCATAGTGATTAAGCCAAGCCTTAAAAGCGAGAGTGTTAAAGCACCTGTTAAAAAAGGTGATGTTTTAGGCGAGGCTGAGGTTATGTTTGCCGAAAAGGTAATCGGTAAGGTGAATCTCGTTGCAGGGGAGAATGTAAAAGCCAATGCTATGCTTAAAGGGGTGGATTTTGTTAAAGGAATTTTCACCTCGGTTTATATGAAAGTGATTTATGTAATAATCGCTCTTGCGATTTTGGTTTTTGTAATTATATGCATAAAAATTAATTACACCCGAATCAAAAAACGCACCGTTAGGTATATCCCCTATGACGGCAAAGAAAGGGAAAATAAAAAAAGATAGTGAAAAAGGACTTGGAGTAAAACCTCAAGTCCTTTAATCTTCTAAGGGGACGTCGAGGGCGCCGTCCCCTACATTTTATATCTTTTTTATTTTGACAGGCTTACAACACTTACGGGCATAGTCAATCATTGACTTTGTACCCTTGCTTTTCTCGTCCCAAAAACAGATTACATAGTCGCTGATTTCTGCCATTTGTCGGTTTCTTTTCGGTCCTGCGCTTTTGCCGTAGGTTTTCCAATCAGCGGGGTATTTTTCGACTTCAAACTCGTTTTCTTCTGCATATCGTTCTCCGATAGCATCAGCGCCACTGGCACACCCCGAAACGATAACAATTTCGTTTTCCTTTCGAATATTAGAAAGACAAAAATCAATATACTTTTTTGCCTCGTCATAATTATTGTAATCCCTACAACCTGCAATAACGACCCGTTTAATCATAATATCACCCGTCTACATTTTACTACTAAAAGATAGTAAAATCAATACTATTTTTTGATAGTACATATACTTAATTATGGGTGATGTTATGTATTATCATAGACTTAGAGATTTAAGAGAAGATAAAGATTTAGTGCAGAAAGAAATAGCTGCATTGTTAAAAATAGACCAAAGGGTTTATAGCAATTACGAAACCGGCAAAAGAGAGATACCAACACGCTTTATCGTTACGCTTGCAAAATTTTATAAAACATCAACAGATTATATTCTCGGTTTAACAGATAATCCAAAACCGTACAATAATTGAATTGCGTGTAAAAATGAATTTACCCGAACGAAAACCTACGAGGTTAAAAGGTTATGATTATAGCCAAAACGGATATTATTTTATAACGATATGTACACATAATCGAAAAAATATATTATGTGATATCGTAGGGGGCGGCGCCTACGACGCCCCGAAAATTATATTGTCAAAATGTGGTGAAATTGTTGATAAATATATTTTGTCAACCAACAACATTCCAAACATAACGGTTGATAAATATATTATAATGCCAAACCATATACATTTATTATTGTTGGTTGAAAATACAAACGGGACGTCGAGGGCGCCGTCCCCTACAAATAACATCATTTCACATGGGGTATCAACATTAAAACGATTTGTAAATAAGGAAATAGGTTATAATATTTTTCAACGCTCGTTCCACGACCATATAATACGTGGCGAAAAGGATTATTTAAAAATTTGGAATTATATTGA
>JAZONB010000008.1:0-1872 GCA_045654305.1 Acutalibacteraceae bacterium
CGCTGATGAGCAAATTGTTATTTGCGGTGGAGACGGCACATTAAACGGATTTATCAACCGCACAAGAGATATTTCGGTTGAGAATGATATTATCTACTACCCCGCAGGAAGCGGAAACGATTTTATGAAAGATTTAAACCGTACCGAGAACGAAAAAGGCTTCAAGGTGAACGGCTACATAAAAAATCTGCCCGTTGTGAATTTCGGCGGTAAAGATTACCGCTTTATAAACGGCGTAGGTTTTGGTATTGACGGAGTTGTTTGCGCCGAGGGCGACAGGCTCCGAGCCAAAGGCAAAAAGGTTAACTACACCGCACTAGCTGTTAAGTGCCTTTTGAAATTCAAGCCCGTTAACGCCGAAGTTACTATAGATGGTGTGACAAAATCCTACAAAAAGGTATGGATGACAACTGCGATGAAGGGTAGATTTTTCGGAGGCGGAATGATGATTGCTCCCGACCAGAAACGAGAGAGCAACGAGGGTGAAATTTCGGTTTTGGTGGCACATAATTTATCCCGTTTTAAAATTCTAACCCTTTTTCCATCAATCTTTAAGGGCAAGCACACCAAATACACTAAGTATATCGACCTTGTGAAATGCCACAATATAACTGTGAAATACGACCGCCCGTGTGCCTTGCAGATGGACGGTGAGCCGACCTTCGGTATCACAGAATATACCGCAACGACTAAAACGAAAGAGAGTGTCGTTTTATAATGAAAATCGCTATTATCACAGGTGCGTCCTCGGGACTTGGCAGTGAGTTTGCTGTGGCCGTTGACAGGACACGCACCGACATTGACGAAATCTGGCTTATTGCCCGACGAAAAGAAAAGTTAGAAGAATTAGCCGAAAATTTAACCAAAAAATCAAGGGTTTTAAGCCTCGATATTACGTCGGATGACGACCTCGCAAGACTTGAAAAAACCATCAACGAAGAAAAACCCGAAATCGCCCTTTTAATCAACAACGCAGGCTTTGGGCGACTTGGCGAATTCAAGGACTTAACCGCCGAGGATTCGAGAGCAATGCTTCGCCTCAACTGTGAGGCTGTGACGGTGCTGACAAGACTTTGTCTGCCATTTATGCCACAAAACAGCGAGATTATAAACAGCTGTTCAATAGCCTCCTTCGCACCAAATGCGAGAATGGCGGTTTACTCCTCGACAAAGGCTTATATCCTAAGTTTTTCAAGGGCGTTAAGGCTCGAACTGAAATCACAAAAAATCAATGTATTGGCGGTCTGCCCGGGACCGATGGATACCGAGTTTTTACCCGTTGCGGGAATTGCAAAGGGCACTAGCTTTACATTTGACACTCTGCCTCGTGTGAACCCAAAAATCATGGCAGAAAAATCCCTTAAAGCCTCCAAAAAAGGCAGAGGGGTTTACACCAACCGTTTATTCTATAAATTTTACCGCTTGTTGGCGAAAATTTTACCGCACAGCATTGTAATGAGGCTTTGCCAAACATAAACCCCACGTAAACGGTTCAATGGCAAGATCATTGTCGTTTGAGGGGGATATGGTGACAGAGAAGATACTTTAAATACACATAAAGCTTGCCGACAAATTGAAAACGTGAGTTTTCACGCTTTGTCGGCGTTTTAATAAAATTCAAATTCTGTCACCTAAGGGGGAAATCGAAATTCCCCCTTTAGGCGAATCTTTCCGCCCTTTCTTTTCGCCAACATAAGAAAGGGCGTGCCCACGCGAAGCGACAAAGTAAAGATTTCATCTTTTTATATGACAAAAAACTTCCCTTAGAAAAGGGAAGTTTTTTCATAATCCTAAAATATAATCTGCCGAAACTTTATAATATTTACAAAGTTTAATCAGTATATGAACGGGAATTTCGGTTTCCCCTAACTC
>JAZONB010000009.1:0-3705 GCA_045654305.1 Acutalibacteraceae bacterium
CATTTTGCAACATACACACTAATTATACTATTTATATTTATTACTGTCAACTTTTAACGCACAATTTCATTAAGTAATTTTTGACATGGAAAAACCTCCTAAAAAGGAGGTTTTTATTATCTTTCTATATACTTTTCGGCAAACTTTTTAATAGCCAAAAAGGTTTCTTTACTTATATGATGCTCCATTTTGCAAGCGTCCCGTGACGCTGTATCACTTTCCACACCGATTTTCTCTAAAAAGGCAGTGAGCAAGGTGTGTCTTTCAAACATAGTTTCCGCAACTATCTTACCCTTTTCGGTCAGATGAAGAAAACCCATTTTATCTGCGGTTATATACTCCCCTTTTTTAAGGAGACTCACCGCCCTTGAAACGCTTGGCTTGGAAAATCCCATATACTCCGCAACATCAAGCGAACGCACATTTTCATATCTTTTAGAGAGAATATATATCGTTTCCAAATACATCTCGCCCGATTCCTGCAAAGACATACTACCCCTCCTTAGCACACGAGCCACAGCTCATAAAAAGCTTGTCTACGTTAAGAGTCTTTTTTTGTTTTTCCTTTATAAATCCTAACTTTTCAAAAAAACTTTCGGGTATATTTTCGCTGTAATAAGCATTCATCACAAAACGCTCACAAGCCACATGCAATGTACTTCTTAAAATACCGTCCGCAAGCCCTAAATCATTCAAGGGTTCAATATACCTTACAACTATTTTGTCCTCAGTTAAATCGAAAAGACAAAAGCCTAAATCATTTTTATTATCTGTCGCCAACAAACAAAATGAATTTTCATTTTGCACTATAGCATTTTCTTTATAAAGCCTTGCGACCTTACACTTATCCTCTAAAACAGACAGAGTAATCATTAGTCCGCCTGCCTTTCGGTATTAACATTTGTCAAATGGCGCATTTCCCTTTCGTTAAGGGGTCTCCATTTGCCTTGTGGTAACATTCCCAATTTAACGCCTGCAATTTCGGTACGCTTAAGGCGGATAACCTCAAGCTCTACCTCCTCGCACATTCTTCTGATTTGACGGTTTCTTCCCTCTTGAATCACAAAAATAAGTACAGTTCTGTCAGTTTTACGCTCTGCCACAAAACAGTCACAGGGAAGTGTTTTTCTACCGTCAAGCAAAATACCTTCACGAAGCTTTATAAGCTTTTCGTCAGCCGCATCGCCCTTAACTGTCACGCGATATGTTTTGTTGACATGAGCAGACGGGTGGGTAAGATTATTGGCAAAGTTTCCGTCATTGGTCATTATAAGCAAACCCTCAGAATTGCGGTCAAGCCTGCCGACAGGAAAAACCTTAACACCTACATCCTTAACAAGGTCGCTTACACACTTTCTGTCAAGCTCGTCGCTAAGTGTGGTAACATAACCTCTCGGCTTGTGGAGCATAATGTAAACCTTTTGGTTTACAGGCACCACAGTTTTTCCACTAACTGTCACTTTATCTCTTTTAGGGTCTACCTTGGAGCCGATTTTTGCAACTCTTCCGTTAACCCTTACCTTGCCAAGCTCGATTAACTCCTCTGCCTTTCTTCGTGAGGCAACCCCACACTCAGACAGATGTTTTTGAAGTCTTATTTTGTTATCCTTCATTTAATTCTCCCAAATACTTGTAAAAATCTCTTTAAAACAGTTTTTAAATTCCTTTGAAAAATCTTTTTTTGCTGATATTTTGTCTATTTTCTTTTGAGCTATAATATCCTTTTCGGCAACTACTTCACCGTTTTTCAGGTAAACGATATTGCCGATTTTTTGACCTTTTTCAACGGGCGCATAAACAAACCGCGGAATATTGATTTGATACGAAAACCCTTCGCCGTCAAGAGAGTTTACGGTAAAATCCTCAATTTCAAGTTCGAGGTTTTCCCCGTTCGACCCGATAACTGGCAAGCTGTATTCCTTATTTTCGGGTGAAATTTCGGTAGTTTTTATCTGTTCTAAGCCATAGTTCAAAAGGGCGGTATGGTCTGCCCAGTCGTTAGGGTCCCTAAGCGTAACAGCAATTACTCGTTTACCGTCACGCTCTGCCGCCGACACTAAGCATCTGCCCGATTTTTTAGTAAAACCCGTTTTAACCCCTATAGCGCCGTCAAAGGTTTTGAGTAGCTTGTTATGGTTGGTAAGCGTTCTTCTGTAAGGCGGATTTCCATACTCCAAAACCGCCGATTTAGATGCCGCCGCCTCAGCAAAAAGTTCATTTTGCATGCAAACGCGCGCTAAGCTTGCCAAATCCTCAGCAGTAGTGTAATGCTCGTCACCGTCAAGCCCTGACGGTGTTTCAAAGTGGGTGTTTCGAAGCCCTAACTCCACTGCTTTTTCATTCATCTTTTTAACAAAGCCGTCTATTGTACCGCCCAAAGCATAGGCAGTAACATTTGCCGCATCGTTGCCCGAGGCTAAAAGCATACCGTAAAGCAAAGCTTTATATGTCACCTTATCCCCCGCAAGCAAGCCCATAGATGTACCCTCCACCCGTACCATCTCAGGCTTGACGGTAATCTGTTTATCCATATCTCCCGTTTCGCATAAAAGCAAAGCGGTCATAATTTTGGTTGTGCTTGCCATTGGCAGCTTTTCCTTGGCATTTTGCTCGTAAATCACTTCACCCGTATCGGCATTTATTAAAATCGCCGATTTTGCAGAGGTGGAAACCGCTCCCACAGTTAAAGAAACGATAACAACACACAATACCACACAAAAACAAACTACCCTTTTCAAGCAAAATCACCTCACCTAATTTTATTAGGCGGTGACGCTTACTTATTCCTTGGTTTGTTTTTTAGGAAAGAGTTCTTTTGCCTTTTCAATAATTTCGGGTGCCAAAGTCATAGCCTTTTCAAGGCTTGAAAGCTCATTGTAAACAGGAAGCATTTTAACATTTTCACCGCTAATGACCATAAAAGCAATCGGTACAACGGTAACCCCTGCTCCACCGCCGCCGCCAAACAGCTGACCGCTTTTAGATGGGAAATCGCTGCCGCCGGTAGCCATGCCGAATGATACACGAGAAACCGGTACCAATGTAATACCGCCCACCTCAATAGGTGTTCCGGTTATAACATCGGCATCAACCAAAGCCCTTAGCTTGTCCATCGTTACATCCATTATTGATTTAATGTTATTCTCACTCATTTTCTATATTCTCCGTTACAAATTTTTTTAGAGTTCTGTATATTTTAAAAGCTGAGATTAGCAGATAAAACACCTGCATTTTAACCCTTGCCTTAAAACTGAAATTAGATTCCCCACCCTCAAAATCGGCATTAACATTTATCTCCTTAAAACCGATATGAGTTACCCCGTCAAGCATAGCCGTAACGGGATATACCGCCGAACAAACGCCGCCGTACTCAATCGCAGTCAGTGCCGCATCAGGCGTTGCAACATTTATAGATAACCTGACTTTGCTAATATAAATAAACCTTAAAAGCCACTTTATATGTGAAAATATAGTGCCCACAAGATGCATAACCTCTTTTACGGCACCTGTAAAACCTTTTTTCTTCTTTACTTTTGTGAAATAGGTTTTGGCGTCACGTAAAATAGTACTCTTTTTACCCTTATGTTTATCACCGGATTTTTTGCGGTCTGGCTTTTTTTCTTTGTCGCTTCTATAAAGCGGAATTTTTAAAAAGCTTACCTTGAATTTAAAATCATCCGTATACTCCAAATCCACAACAACGGG
>JAZONB010000010.1:0-15763 GCA_045654305.1 Acutalibacteraceae bacterium
AGTATGCTGACCGTTCTTGCTACCAACATAAACAAGAAGATAGCCGACGGCAGATTTTACGAAATCAGCAAGCGTTTCATTCCAAAGGCTCTGCCACTCACCGAGCAACCCGATGAGCTTGCAACAATGTCCATCGGTGTTTACGGTAAGGATGAAGATTTCTTCACATTAAAGGGCATTATCGAGGCTATCTGCAAGTTGTTAGGCGCTCATACTCAGTATATAAGAAGTAACGAGCCTTATCTCCACCCGGGCAGACAGGCTTTGGTTAAGGCTAATAATATGGAGGTTGCTGTTTTCGGTGAGGTACACCCTGCAGTAGCTTCACAGTACGGAATTGAGCAAAGAGTTTATGTTGCCGAAATTAAGCTTGACGTTTTACTCGGTATCGAGAAACGCAAAACAATTTACAAGCCTCTGCCTAAATTCCCCGCCGTCGAGCGTGACTTTGCAATGCTTGTTGACAAGAGCGTGCCCGTTGGCGATTTGGAGCGTGCTATTTCCTCGGGAGCAGGCAGACTTTGTGAGAAAATCGAGCTGTTTGACGTATACGAGGGCTCACAAATTCCTGATGGCAAAAAGAGTGTGGCATACAGCGTATGGCTTCGCTCACCTAACAGCACATTAACCGACAAGGAAATTGATGAGGCTAATTCTAAAATCATCAAGAAACTTGAGGCTATCGGTGCTGAGCTTAGAAAATAAAACTTGCACTTTAAGGCAAAATAAGATACAATAATAGTATATAATCGTTGTGAGAGGTGTTATTAATGAATGACAGAACTATGACCTTTTCTATCGGCGACCAGACCGAGCAGATAATCCGAAACACACTTATGCAGGTTTATGACGCTTTGAAAGAAAAAGGATATAACCCCATTAATCAGATAGTGGGCTACATTTTATCCGAAGACCCCACCTATATTACAACTCACAATAACGCCCGTAATCTTATCCGCAAGATAGACAGGGACACTCTGCTTCAGTCATTGGTTAAGTATTATTTGAGCGCATAAGTGTTAATGTCAAGCCAGTAAATAATTAAAAGAGCTATTAGATTTTTCTAATAGCTCTTTTTGTATATTCTTTTATTAAACTCAATTTTCCCAAAAATAATAATCAATATATTTAAAAAGTAAAATTCGCACAGTTTTTTAGTTTAAATAAACAACGGCTCGGAAAGTTTACTTCCAAGCCGTTTGATATTATTCTCTTTATTCCCACTCTTTTGTCTGTGTTGTAAACAGAATGATTCGTGGTCTTTTTTGTGCAATTTTTTGCCGTTTTACCTCACAAATCTCTGTTGTCTCCACAGTCTACAAAGAAATTGTAGTCAAAAGTGTAGTCAATTCTTTATTATAATACTCTATCCGAAATCATTTTGCATATTTCATATACATTTGCTTTACTAACAAATTCGAATTTCACTTTACCCAACCCAGAGAACCATATTTCCAGTTCGCTATCCAAATCAAAAATGCCTGCCGTTTCCACTGAAAAAGATTGGATTTTGCTATACGGCAATGAAGTAAAATCTTTTTTTGTTCCAGTTAATCCCTGCACGTTAATAGCAATAATTCTCTTGTTTGTAAAAACAACACCATCCCTTAGTCCTTTAAAGGTAGCTATGATTTCTTCGCCATTTACAAACATTGGCGCAAGAACACTCATATATGTATTAGAATCTACAGGTTTCAATTTGAAATAACTAGCATTTTTGAAATCAATCATTTTAATTCTCCTTTATATTTAAATAATAGCGAATATTCACACTACAAATTAAGTTTATCATTTTCCCCCTGAAAAATCAATATGTTTTTCGTTTGTGAATATAAATTGTAGTCAATGGAATTTTACTATCAAAAAAAGCCCTTAAAATAAGGACTTTTTAGGTGTATTATTATTCCCACTCAATAGTGCCGATAGGCTTTGGTGTAAGGTCTAAGAGTACTCTGTTAATACCGCCTACCTCATGGGTGATGCGGTTAGTGATGTGATGAAGAATTTCATAAGGAATTTCCTCAATAGTAGCAGTCATAGCATCGGTGGTGTTAACCGCACGAATAATTGCCGGCCAACCCTCATAACGGCTTTCGTCCTTAACGCCGACACTCTTAATATCGGGAACGGCGATGAAATACTGCCAAACCTTACCTGCAAGACCGTTTTTGTCAAACTCTTCACGCAAAATCGCATCGGCTTCTCTTAAAGCGTGCAATCTGTCACGAGTGATAGCGCCAAGACAACGTACTCCAAGTCCGGGACCGGGGAACGGCTGACGGTAAACCATAGCGTGCGGAAGACCTAAAGCTTCGCCCACAACACGTACCTCATCCTTAAACAAAAGCTTTATAGGCTCTACCAACTCAAATTGCAAATCTTCGGGCAAACCGCCTACATTATGGTGAGATTTAACCGCTTTTTTGCCCTCTGCTTGCTTAACACTCTCAAGAATATCGGGATAAATTGTGCCTTGTGCAAGGTATGAAACGCCCTCAAGCTTACGAGCCTCATCAGCAAATACATTTATAAACTCAGCACCGATAATTTTTCTTTTTTTCTCGGGGTCACTCACACCCGCAAGGAGGTTAAGGAAACGGTCAGTAGCATCAACATAAACAAGGTTTGCTTCGAGCTCGTTACCAAACATATCAATAACAGCTTCGCTCTCGCCCTTTCTCATTAAACCGTGGTTAACATGAACGCAAACAAGCTGTTTGCCGATAGCCTTAATAAGCAAAGCGGCAACAACCGAGGAGTCAACTCCGCCCGAAAGTGCCAAAAGTACCTTTTTATCGCCTACCTGAGCTCTTACCTCTTTAACCTGTTCATCAATAAATTTATCTGCCAACTCTTTGGTGGTAATTCTCGCCATTGAATCGGGTCTTACATTACTATCCATTTTAATTCCTCCTAAAGCAACAAGAATAATCCGTATTAAACGGATTATTCTTAAAAATATCAGTTAGTATAATTATCGAAATAACCCTGTACTAAAACAACGGGTGTACCCTTATCGCCTGAGCCTGAGGTCAGGTCGCAAAGAGAGCCTATAAGGTCGGTGAGCTGACGGGGTGTTGTACCCTGAGCCGCCATATTTCCTACAAGGCTGCCGCTTTTAGCACGAATACTTGCAGAAATAGCCTCTTTAAGAGCATCGCCCGAAAGGTCAGCAAAGTCATTATCAGCCAAATATTTAAGCTTTAACTCGTTAGGAGTACCGATAAGTCCATCAGTAAAGGCAGGTGAAACAACGGGGTCAGCAAGCTCCCAAATCTTACCCTTGGGGTCCTTGAACGCACCGTCACCGTAAACCATAACCTCAACATGCTTGCCTGTGGCATCCAAAACATTCTTTTGAATTTCCAAAACCAAGTCCTTGCAGTCTCTTGGGAAAAGCTTAATAGTGTCCTCGGTTGATTTGTTAGAGCCTAACAAACCGTAGTTCTCGTTATAACCGCTGCCGTTAACAGGAGCGTTAAGAATTTCGTCCAAACCGCAAACCTTTTTAGCGCCTGCCTTTTTAAGAAGACGCTTTGTACGAGCACGGGTATGAATATCGCAAGCTAAAACACAGTCGGCATAATCCAAAATAGCGGTTGCCTGATTAGCAAAGATAATCTCAACCTCTGCGCCGCAGTCCTTAATTAAATTTTGATAATATTCAACATAATCAACACCCGTAAACTCAAGAGGATGAACGCCGAATACCTCACGGTAACGCTCTAAAGACAAAACATCGGAATAAGGATTTATTCCTGCCTCGTCAAGCTTGTCCCAATCAGCTAATTCATTACCAACCTCATCAGATGGGTAGGCAAGCATTAGAACTATCTTCTTAGCGCCTTTTGCAATACCCTTCAGACAAATAGCAAAACGGTTACGTGACAAAATTGGGAAAATAACACCAATGGTTTCTCCACCTAATTTTGCCTTAACATCATTAGCTATAGCATCAATATGAGCATAGTTGCCCTGAGCACGGGCTACGATAGACTCGGTAAGCGAAATAACATCACGGTCACGAAGCTCAAAGCCCTCGCTTTTTGCAGCATCAAGTACGCTGTCGGTAACAATCTTTGCTAAATCGTCACCCTGACGGATAATAGGACAGCGGATACCTCTTGATACCGTTCCTACCAAGCGTGTGTTTTCTGACATATAAATCGTCCCTCTCTGAATTTGAGTGTTGAAAAATTAAAATTTTAATAAAAACATCAACAATTTATTATATTACATTCTTCTTTTCAGTGCAATAGTTTTTACCGAAAAATTTTTAGAAAATTTTAGATATTTGATTTAAAAACATCTGCCACTTCGCTAATGGTTATATAAGCCTTTGGGTCAACAAGATGGACTATTTTTTTCATCTTACCTATTTGGAAACGGTTAAGAACGAAATAGACAATTGTTTTATCGTCATCCGTATAGCTTCCCTTAGCGCCTATCTTCGTTCCCGAACTGCCGAATTCCTCGCCTAGGCAGACGCAAATTTCATCGGCTTTTTCGGTTATAATCATGGCAGCTTTGCTACGGTCAAAGCCCTCAACTATAAAGTCAATGGTTTTAATTCCCGCACCGTAGGTAATAATTGAATAAAGCGGCAAAGTCCAGCTTTTAAACACAGCACCGCAAATGATATAAAGTATCACATTATAGGTCATCACAAAGGTTCCGACGGTAATGCCCATTTTCTTGGCGAAAACAACCGCCATAACCTCAATACCGTCCATAGCGCCGCCGAAACGAATGGCAAAACCGCTGCCGATACCGGAAATCAGTCCGCCAAACAAAGCACAAAGAAGCAAATCATCCCCTGCCAAGGGTGAAGTAAAGCTCACATCAATAGGCAAAACATCGGTTATCAGCCATGCCGACAGCGAATAAATTACAACCGTATAAATCGCATAAAAGGTGAATACGCCGCCCTGTTTTTTCATTCCGTAAAGAAACAAGGGAACATTCAAAATGACAAGAAAAAATGAGAGGGTTAAATATGACGGAGTGACTTGGGATAAAAGCATTGAGGTGCCCGAAATCCCACTGTCATAAAGCTTTACAGGAGCCAAAAACATCGTAACGCCGACAGCGTTAATAATACCCGCTACAGTTAAAAGCAGTATATTTATTATTGATATTTCAGAAGTGTTTATTCGTTTCATCTGTCGCTCATTTCCTTATAATCTCTGTGAGGTTGAACAGCCATATAAGCAGGACGAATAATTTTACCCGCATTTATAAGCTCTTCTATTCTGTGTGCGCTCCAACCCGCAATTCTGGCAATAGCAAAAATAGGGGTATAAAGCTCGTGCGGGAGGTCTAACATACTGTAAACAAAGCCGCTGTAAAAATCCACATTAGCACTGACGCCCTTGTACATCTTACGCTTTTTAGCAATTACCTCGGGAGCCAGTTCTTCGATTAAAGAATAGAGGTTATATTCCTTTGTTAATCCCTTTTCCTCCGAAAGACTTTTAACAAAGCCTTTAAAAACCTTGGCTCTCGGGTCTGATACCGAGTAGATAGCGTGACCTATACCGTAAATAAGACCTGCTTTATCAAACGCCTCTTTATTTAGGATTTTGAGCAGATATTCTGATATTTCTTCTCTATCGGTCCAGTCCTTAACATTTTTCTTTATATCCTCAAACATAGCGGAAACCTTTATGTTGGCGCCACCGTGCTTTGGGCCTTTGAGTGAACCGAGAGCCGCCGCAATAGCCGAATATGTATCCGTTCCCGAAGAAGACACAACGTGTGTTGTAAAGGTCGAGTTATTACCACCGCCGTGTTCTGCGTGAAGTACTAAGGCAATATCCAAAACCTTTGCCTCAAGTGGGGTGAATTTTCCGTCCTTACGGAGCATATAAAGAAGATTTTCCGCCGTTGAAAGCTTATTATCAGGCTCGTGGATGAAAAAACTGTCGCTCTTTTTCCAATGATAGTTATAAGCGTGATACCCGTAAACCGAAAGCTGAGGAAAACGAGCTATTAACTGAAGGCATTGTTTTAAAACATTGGGAATACTCGTATCATCGGCATTAAGGTCGTTCGAATAAAGCATTAAAACACTTCTTGCCAAAGCGTTCATCATATCCGATGACGGAGCCTTCATTATAACATCTCTGACAAAATTATCCGGCAAGGCTCTGTACGAAAACAGTTGCTCTTTAAACTCCTCTAACTCTGCTTTGGTGGGAAGCACACCGAAAATCAAAAGGTATACTACCTCCTCAAAGCCGAAACGGTTATCCTTGATAATTCCGTCAACTATATCCTCAACTCGGTAGCCTCTGTAATAAAGCTCACCCTCACAAGGGACATCTTCGCCATTTACATTTTTCTTGGATATAATATCGGAAATTTCAGTAAGTCCTGTAAGCACGCCTTTACCGTTTAAATCACGGAGACCTCTGTTAACCTTGTTATCTATGTAAAGCTGTGGGTCGATTCTGCCGTTTTCTAAGCACTTTTCAGCTAAGCTCAGTTCTTTTTCGGTCAAATTATTCATCATATCACTCTTTAATTAAATTAAGTTTTAAAATTATAAATTATTTTCAAAAAGACAAAAAAGGCTTTACCGAGATTTCCTCAGTGAAGTCTTTTTTCTAAAACAATAATCAGTTGGTCCCGCACCGCCGTAATGTGCTTAAAATAACCTGACGAATGTCAGGTGGGTGCCCGCCAAACAGCTTCGCGCTCCCTTCTTCCGAACTCGGCACAGCCGCGGGAGGTCTGCAAGCCCACTGTCTGAGACAAGGCTCCCATAAAAAAAGGTTGTAGGGTTATATAAGTCACGGTCCACGCACAGCGCAGGACTGATAATATTTTATTTATTGTCTATCTCAAAAAAGTCTTCCAAACGGTCAACAAAAGCATCTGCGACAGTTTCGTACTCGTCATCGTCCTCGATTTCGCAGTAATACTCCTCGCCGTCTTCTTCCATAACCTTAACGATTACAAGTTCTCCGCTGTCGTCAAGCATTTTCTGTGGGTCATCAAAGGTAGGAAGCATAGCTAAATATCTGCCCATATCTGTTTCAATAGCATCTAAAACCTCGAAATTATACTCCTTGCCGTCATCGTCAGCCAAGGTTACTAAATCGGGATTATACTCTAAATTTTTATCTTCACTCATCACAAATTACCTCACTTAATTTCTATATTATATTTTACCTTTTAAGACCTGTTTAGTCAATATTTTTTTGCGTTCTGTCTTTTTCGTATTCAATTACTTTTCTGAACTGGGTTTCGTAAAGTTCTTTATAGCCTTCACTCTTTTCCAAAAGCTCATCATGAGTGCCTGTATCGGTTATAACACCGTTTTGCAAAAGCATTATATTATCCGCCGCCATAACAGTTGAAAGTCTGTGAGCGATAACAATACTTGTACGGTTTTTCATCACCCTATCAAGAGCCGACTGTATTAAAGTTTCCGAAATCGAGTCGAGCGAAGATGTAGCTTCATCCAAAATCAAAATTTTAGGATTTTTAAGCACTACTCTTGCAATAGAAATTCTTTGTTTTTCACCGCCCGAAAGCTTTAAGCCTCGATTTCCTACAAGAGTGTCAAACCTTTGCGGCAAAGAATCAATAAAATCATAAATATTTGCAACCTTACAAGCATTTTCAATTTCCTCTAAGGTAGCGTCTTCTTTAGCGTAAAGCAGATTTTCGAGTATGGTACCGTTAAACAGATATGTGTCCTGTGTCACCATACCAATATTAGAACGAAGATACGAAAGGTCAATATCCTTAACATCAACTCCGCCGATCTTCACAGCGCCCTCATTCACATCATAAAGGCGCGGAAGCATACCAATAACAGTAGACTTGCCCGCTCCCGATGTACCTACAATAGCGTACATTTTGCCGTTTGGAACCTTAAAGCTTATACCCTTTAAAATGGGCTTTGATTCCTCATAGGAAAACTTGACATCTTGAAATTCTACACTGCTGTCACTCAAATCAGGCTTTAGAGGATTATCGCAGTTGACAATATCACTCTTTTTATCAAGGTAATCAAAAATTCTTGTAAATAAAGCGAGCGACCTTACAAAGCTTACATGAACATCTAAAAGACTTCTGATAGGCATACTCATACGGCTTATAAGTGTTACAATAATGGTTATATCACCGACAGAAAGATTTCCGTTAACACCCTTAATAATAAGTATTCCACCTATAAAATACAAGACAAGCGGAGCTGCCTGCATCACCATTCCCATAACAACGCGGAACCAACTGCCGGCTCTTTGCTCCTTGACAGTAATATTTGTAACCTCACCGTTTATGTCTTTGAACTTATTATACTCCTCAGTTTCCTTGGTAAAGAGTTTAACAAGCATAGAGCCGCTAACAGACAGGGTTTCGTCCACCTGCTGATTCATTTCGTCATGCTTTTGCTGTGCTATGGATACGAGTTTCCAACGTTTTTTACTAATATAACGGGTCGGGAAAAGCAGTAGCGGCATAACAGCAACACCAGCCAAAGCCATTCGCCAGTCGGTATAAAACAAGTATCCCGCAGAAATAATTACCGTTAAAGAATTGCTTACCACAGATGTCAACGTTCCCGATACTACAGAGCTTACCCCGTTAATATCACTGTTCATACGGGTTATAATTTCACCTTGCTTCTCTCCCAAGAAAAAGGCGTGGGGCATAGTTTGAAGATGGCCGTACATCTCGTTACGCATATCAAAGATTATTTTTTGGGAAATCCATACATTGATATACTGCTCAAGCATACTCAATATCTGTGAGAAAGCCACAACAACAAATGCCAACAGTACAAGCTTTACAAGTGGTGTTATATCCTCGTTTCCCGAAAAAGCAACAATTGTATCAACTATTCTACCTGTTATTACCGATGGCATAAGCCCTAAAAGAGCGGAAACCAAAAGACCGATAAAAACCAATAAAAAGTACCATTTATAAGGCAACAAATAAGAAAGTATTCTTTTTAGTAAATCTTTGGTTATTTTCGGCATATTCGCTTTTTCTTCTTCGGTTAAAAAGCCTCTGGGCCTCATTCCTCTTGGAGGCATTCCTCTGGGTGGCATAGATTCCCCTCCCTACTTAACGAAATTTATCAAACATATTCTACCATATTTTAGTTTAAAGGTAAAGAATAATATTACAAAAAAACAGGACCGCTAATATTAGCAGTCCTTAACATTTTATCTTAAACCAATGTAAGGTCCAGGATTAACCTTAACACCGTTTACTATCACCTCGAAATGAAGGTGGTTACCCGTAGACCAGCCTGTGCTTCCAACAGTTGCTATCATATCACCCTGAGCTACTGTTGCTCCGTTTTTAACACAAAGAGCATTGGCGTGAGCGTAACGGGTTTTCATTCCGTTGGAATGTTCTATAACTACGCTGTAACCATAGTTGCCGTCCCAACCTGCAAATGTCACCTTACCTGCAGCCACTGCAAAAATAGGTGTTCCTCTGTTTGCCGCAAGGTCAATTCCCTTGTGGTTTCTTCCGTCACCATAGTATGCGGAAACTTTATATTTACCGGAAGAAATAGGACAAATAAATCCTGCAGACTGAACATTCGCCTTAGTAGTAGCGCTGACATAGCTGTTAGCAGTACCTATTGTAACTACCCTTGTCACCTGCTCCTTGATAACCTTGCTTGAAAGCTGTGTGGTAGCGGTAACCTCACCATTAAGACGTACTACTTCCTCAGTTTTTTCGGTAATACCGTTTTCACCCTTGGTGGTTACAACAGAATAACCTCTGGGCTTTTCGGAAGTTCTGATATTCTTTGTTTCAAACGGGACCTCAACCTGACTAGTAACTACCGAAACTGTTTCAACATTCAAGCTGTCAACCAAAGCTTTGGCAGAGTCAATACTTAAAACATCAGATTTTAAGAAATAACCCTTGTTTACCTCAACATTGTCAGCAAACTTAGATTTATTCTCAGCGCCCTCTACAAAGTAAGCCTTTAAACGAGCGTCAATATAATCGTTAATTTGATTACCCTCTACACAGAAAGCCAATGTGCCATTTACAAAAATTCCGGTTGCTTCAACAATTCCGTCATTATTGTCTATTATAGCATCAACAACCTCTTGGGTAGTATTAAGCTTGTCCTTAACAGTTAATACCATACCGAACTTAGGAGAAATAGATGCTCGCTTGGCGGTCTTTTTATCTAATCCCTCAATAACAATAGCGTCTGCTTTATCATAATCCGCCTGACTTGAAACCACTGCAATTACTTCATCAGAATATTTAACGGTGAAACCGATTGTTACACCCGAAGCGGCAACGGTCAAGGTGGCAGCTACTACAGCCAAAATACTGCAGGATACATATTTAAAGCTTCTGTTGCTTTTTATGAATTTGTGAGCTTTTTTAAGGGTTTCCTTAACTTTCAAATTCGTAAAAATAACAGTCACACTCCTTCAAAAATTACATTTTGTAACAAGTACAGGTCCAATTATAACAAAAAGGTTACAAAATTGCAACCTTTTTCTTAAAAATGGTAACATTTTGTAATTTTGCACAAATCGTACGGCTAATATATTTTATTTTGTAGCCTTTGCACAACATACGTTTTGACCTTTATATAAATATAGTATATGAAAGTCTCTTTTCGTTACTATTATTACACTTTATTCAAAATTTTTGTTGACATCTTACCCTATTTTGGGTATAATCTAAAATCGATAGGTTATGCCATAAGGCTGACCGCCAATCTGATATTCAAGGAGGGTTTATAGTGAAAAGAACTTATCAGCCTAAAAAGCTTCATCGTAAGAAGGAACACGGTTTCCTTAAAAGAATGGCAACTGCAAATGGCCGCAAGGTACTCGCTCGCAGAAGAGCTAAAGGTAGAAAACAGTTGACATACTAAAAAGCCACTGTCGTGGCTTTTCATTTTATTGTGATGAAAATAACGAAAGTAAAAGAAAATTATCTGTTTCGCAGAGCCTATAACAAAGCCTCTTCCTTTGTGGGTCCCTATACGGTTGTATACATAATGAAGAACCGAAACTTAGGGATAAGACTTGGTATTACCACAGGCAAAAAAATAGGCAAGGCGGTCTGCCGCAATCGAGCAAGACGAGTTATAACTGCCGCTTTCGGAGAGTCTTTCTCCCATATTTCGGGCAATTTTGATATAATCATTGTGGCACGACCAAAAATTCTAACCGTAAAAAGCAACTGCGTCGCGCAGTCACTTAAAAAGCTATTTAAAGATGCAGGTATCTGGGCGGTGCAGGAAAATGGGTAAGCTTTTAATTGCGCTAATCAAATTTTACAGAAAATGCATTTCTCCCTTAAAGCTTCCCTGCTGCCGTTTCACACCTACCTGTTCGCAGTATGCCATTGAAGCTATTACCGTTCACGGCGCCTTTAAGGGCGTTTTACTCGCGACTTGGCGAGTGCTACGTTGTAACCCATTTTGCAAAGGCGGTTACGACCCCGTTCCCGAAAAACAAAATAAACTTTAAAAATTACCGACAAGGACGGTGTATAAATTGTTCGATATTCCTTTTATTAACAAACCCTTGGGTTGGATTTTGGAATCTATCGCAGGTTTTATGGGCGGAAACTTCGCCGCTTCCATATTTTTGTTCACACTTTTAATAAACTTGGCGCTCATACCTCTAAGCATTAAAAGTCAGAAATCATCTGTTCAGCAAACCCGTATCAAGCCAAAGCTTGACGACCTTAAAAAGCGTTACGGTGACGATAAGCAGAAATATTCCGCAGCCATGCAAAAGCTTTATCAAGAAGAAAATGTTTCTATGTCGGGCGGATGTCTGCCTATGATTTTAAGGCTTGTTTTAATGATGTGTATTTACGGCATCATTATGTCACCGCTAACCTATCTGATACACGTTAACGCTGACACCCTTACAGCCGCTACCGAAGCATTTAAGGAAGCATTCCCCAAAATGCAACAAACACAGCTTAATATCATTGCCGAGCTTAACAATCCCGCCTTTACATTTAAAGGGATTGAATCGGTAAGAGAGGCTTTAAATTCAATCAACTTTGATTTGTTTGGTATCGACTTGACACTTAAACCCGAATTCAGCTTTGATATTTTTAATGCTTGGGATAAAACCTGGTTAATGCCCATAATCGCATTTGCTGCTCAGATTTTAACCAGCCTTATTTCAATGAAAATGCAAAAGTCAATTAACCCCGATGCTCCCAGTATGAGCGGTATGTTACTAACCATGCCATTGATTTCGCTTTTCATCGGATTTTCTTTGCCCGGCGGTGTTACATTCTACTGGGCGTGCTCATCCCTTATCGGCGGTCTTATTCAAACCGCTATTCAATACTTCTACGGTCCTCACAAAATGTTAGCCGCAGAGCGTATAAAAGAGCTTAACAAACAATGTGAATTCGAAGCAGGACAGATTAAAAAAATAAACTCCGCCAATGCGGAATAATATAAGGAGGATTTCCCTTGATTAAGGAAGCAAACGGTTTCGGCGCTACCATTGATGAAGCAAAAGAAAATGCAATTAAAAATCTTGGCGCGTCCGATTTTGACGATATACAATTTGATGTAATATCAATGCCTAAGAAAAAGGTTTTGGGACTTTTCGGCGGAAACGAGGCCGAGGTTAGAGCTTATATTGAGATTCCCGAACCTAAAGAAACAAAGAAAAAAGCAAAGAAAGAAAAAACTGCTCCTAAAAAAGCAGAGGCTAAAAAGTCCGAAAAGCCCGCTAAAACCGAAAAGGCAGAGGCTAAAAAAACCGCTCCCAAAAAGGCAGTCGTTGAAACTGAAGCCTATGGCGAGCCTGTTGACGAAAAGGATATTCCTGCAGATTCACCTGCAGCAAAGGCTATTGCTTACATTAAAACTGTTCTTAATTCTATTGACTGCAAGGACGTTTCCATTAAAGTAGCAAGCCGTGAAAACGCTTCGCTCATCATTCTTAACGGCGAGGATTTGAGCATTCTTATCGGCAGAAGAGGCGAAACACTTGACGCTGTTCAGTACCTTGCAAGCCTCGTTGCAAATAATGGCGGCGGTCACCACAAGATTTCTCTTAACATTGGTGATTACCGTGAAAAGAGAGAAGAAACTCTGACTCAACTTGCAAACAGAATTGCCGCTCAGGCATTGGCAGCAGGCAAATGTCGTACACTTGAGCCTATGAACCCCTATGAGCGCAAGATTATTCACACCGCTATTCAGAATATTGAGGGTGTGGAATCCGCATCATTTGGCGAGGGTAACCAAAGACGAGTTGTTATTGCTCCCACAGGCGTTGAGTTGAAACCCCGTATGTCAAACAGAAATCCCCGTGGCAGAAATGACAGAAGACACGGTGGTGACAGAAGAAGGTCACAAGCCTCAGCCACCGTTTCAGCTCCCGCAAGAGAGCCTAAAAAGGACAGCGATATTCCGCTGTACGGAAAAATCAACTAACCCTAAGGGCGCTGAACATATCAGCGCCCTTTTTTAAAGACAGCAAAGGAGGTATAATGGTGAAACTCAAGAAAACTTTTAACATAACCGTTTCTGCACTTTTTACAGCGGTAATTGTACTCTTGGCTCAAATTTCCATTATGACCCCCTCTGTTCCAATTACGCTCCAGATTTTAGGTATTGCCCTTTGTGGCTATACCCTATCTTTAAAATGGGCGCTTGGTTGTGTTATGACTTATATTGCTATCGGTTGTTTGGGGTTGCCTGTATTTTCTTCCTTTCAGGGCGGAGTTCAAATGATTTTAGGACCTACAGGAGGATTTATTATCGGGTTTATATTGCTGAGTGTTTGTTGCAGTTTAACGCAAAATCTCAAAAAAAGCATAGTTAAAATAGCATTAGGTCTATTGGGTGTTTTGCTGTGCCATTTGATAGGGGTTGTACAGTACAGTATTGTTTCGGGCAACAGTATTGCCGCATCGTTTGTCACCGCTTCCCTACCCTTTATGTTAAAGGATGCAATTCTTTTGGTGGCAGCATTTTATCTGTCGAATCTCATCAAAAAACGTTTAAAAAACCTTAAACTTTAGAATTTAACGCTTGTTTTGAAGAAAATTTTATACATTATAACAAAATAAATATTTTTTCAAAAAAGGGGTTGCAAACGCCACCTCTTTAGTGTATAATATGAGTAAAGAAAATTAAATATCGCGGGGTGGAGCAGCTGGTAGCTCGTCGGGCTCATAACCCGAAGGTCGTAGGTTCAAGTCCTGCCCCCGCAACCAAAAATCCTCATTCGTAAGAATGGGGATTTTACTTTTTCACTATTCTCTGCGCTTTTGTACAGAGATTTTTTTAAATTACCGTATTGCCTTTTTACGGAAAATGTGCGATAATAAGATAATATAGTATATAAGTTTAAGTCAGGAGTTTTTGTATGGAAAAAACAAGAAGCGGTTTTTCCGGTAAATTAGGTTTTGTTTTAGCTGCCGCAGGTTCAGCGGTTGGGTTAGGTAACATTTGGCGTTTTCCGTATTTAGCGGCGAAATATGGCGGCGGTATGTTTTTACTCGTCTACATCCTTTTAGCAGTCACATTTGGTTTTACATTGATGGTCGCCGAAATTGCTTTAGGTCGTAAAGCGCAACTCAGCGCCGTGTCGGCATTTGCGAAATTCAACCGAAAATTCACCTTTCTCGGTTATTTGGCATCGCTCGTTCCAATCATCATTCTCCCCTATTACTCGGTAATAGGCGGTTGGGTAACAAAATATTTAGTAGCGTTTTGCAGCGGCAATATGTCGGCGGCAGCACAAGACGGATACTTTAACAACTTCATTTCCTCGACAGGCGAACCCATTCTTTATTTCGCCATCTTTCTTGGACTGACTGCCCTTGTAGTCTTATTCGGTGTTGAAAAAGGCATCGAAAAGGTAAGCAAATTCATGATGCCGGTACTGGTGATATTATCCATTGGCGTTGCGATTTATTCCGCTTGCTTGCCGGGTGCCATGAAAGGCGTTATTTATTACTTAAAGCCAGATTTTTCTCACTTTTCCGTTACAACCGTACTTGCCGCTATGGGTCAATTGTTCTATTCTATGTCGCTTGCAATGGGTATTATGATTACATACGGTTCTTACATGAAAAAAGACGTGAACATTGAGAGTGCTACCCGCCAGATCAGTTTGTTTGATACCGGTATTGCATTCTTTGCGGGTCTGATGATTATTCCTGCGGTGTTTTCGTTCTCGGGAGGCGACGAAAGCGCACTCGGTCAAGGCCCCGGTCTTATGTTTGTTACACTCCCGAAAGTATTTGAAACATTCCCGGGCGGTACATTTATCGGCGCTTTGTTCTTTATTTTGGTATTACTTGCCGCCCTTACCTCTTCTATCTCATTGATGGAAACTGTCGTATCCATCTGTATTGATAAATTCGGTTGGAAACGTAACGTTACGTGTTTGTTCGTATTAGGCGGCAGTATAGCGTTAGGCTTGCTCTCCACACTTGGCTACGGCGTATGGGCGGATATTAAAATCATCGGCATGCAGTTCCTTGACTTCTTCGATTTCATCAGCAATAGTGTTATCATGCCATTAGTAGCTCTTATTACCTGTATTTTTGTTGGTTACTTCATTAAACCTCAAACATTGATTGACGAAGTAGAAACCGAAAACGCTCGCTTTAAGAGCAAAAAAATGTTTGTGGTTATGATAAAATATATTGCACCAATCTTTATTCTGTTGATTTTGATTTCTTCGGTACTCAATGCCTTCGGTATTATTAAAATCTAATGGAGATTTATAAATATGGAAAGCACCATAAGAGATATGAC
>JAZONB010000011.1:0-1896 GCA_045654305.1 Acutalibacteraceae bacterium
ATAGTTGATGCTGTTCGTGAGGGCAGAGGAATTTATGCTAACATTAAAAAGGTTGTAGCATTCTTGCTCGGCACTAATATCGGTGAGGTTATTACGGTTTTCATTGCTATGCTTTTGTGGCATAAAACACCGTTACTTTCAATGCAACTGTTATGGATAAACCTTGTTACCGATTCACTACCTGCAATAGCTTTAGGTATGGAACCTGTAGAAAATGATATTATGAACGAGAAACCCCGTCCGAAAACCGAGGGCATTTTCGCTCACGGCTTAGGAATTCAGGTTGTTCTTCAAGGCCTTATGTTCGGAATTCTTACCCTTATCGGTTTCAGATACGGCGAAATGGTTACAGGAAATATTGAAGCGGGAAGAACAATGGCGTTTATTGTACTGTCACTAACACAAATTGTTCAGAGCTTTAATATGCGTTCAAGTCATTCACTTTTCAAAATCGGACCTTTTGGAAACAAAAAACTTAACGGTGCGGCTTTAATATCGCTCTTACTTGTTCTGATAGTTTTGTTCAGTCCTTTAAGGGTAGCATTCGGTCTTGAAATTTTACCGATTGGTCTTTATGCTCTGTCTTTAGCTCTTGTTTTTGTACCTTTAGTGGTTATGGAAATAGCAAAAGCATTAAAGCTTGTAAAGCATCATAAATAATAAAAAAGAGTAGCAAATTGCTACTCTTTTTTCTATATCTCAGGTTTAAAGCTTGGCATAAGCTCGAGCTTAAACAGATTTGCTTTATGCTTTTTATCTATTAGCTCTTTAGTTTTCTCATCTTCACAGATTCCTGTACGAATATATTTGTCAAGTACCGCATAGGTAAAGCCTAGATTGTCTTCATCGGTTTTGTCGGTAAGACCGTCTATAGGTACCTTATCAACTAAATCACGGGGAAGTCCCAAAACATAACCGATTTGTTTGACCTCGTTTACTGTCAAGTGTGATAGGGGAGAAAAGTCGCCTACCGAGTCGCCGTAGCGTGTGGAATATCCAACCCAGTCCTCTGATAAATTACAAGTATTAACTACTCGTCCGTTGTTACTTTGACTTATAGCGTAAAGGGTAGTCATACGCACACGTGGAGGTATGTTGGTGATTGTCTGTGCAGATATTTCGATTTCCTTTGGTAATGCATTTTTAAGTGCCTCGACCGTTTCACCGATATTAACAGTATAATTCTTTATTCCGAGATGGTTTACAAGCTTTATTGCACAGTCAATATCTGCTTGCTCACCCTTTGGCATAAGTACGCCGATAACCCTGTCTTTGCCTAAAGCTTCTACACAAAGCGCCGCCGCAACAGAGCTGTCCTTACCGCCCGAAATACCGATAACTGCATTACAGTCAGGTCCGTTATTTTTGAAAAAATCTCTAATCCAATTCACACATTCATTTTTGATTTTTACAGCGTCAAACATAGTATCCCTCCGCATTTATATCACATATATTTTAAGACTTTTCTTTTTGTTTGTCAATGTGTTAAATTTTAAATATATTTGCTTGAAAAAAGCTCTTAGTTGTGGTAAAATATTTGAATAATGGAGTAGCATTATTTTTAAAGGAGAATAGGTCTTGCAAAACCTTGATTTTAACAATATTTTTCCCACTGTTCAATGGGATTATATACATTCAGTTTGTGCTATTTTGCCCGAAATTTACGGTGAAAATCCGAAAGCGGCTGTAATAACCTTTGGCTGTCAGCAAAATGTCAGTGATTCCGAAAAGTTAAAGGGTATGTTATTCGCTTGTGGATATAATATAACCGAGGATATTTCTGAAGCTGATTTTATTATATTTAATACCTGTGCCGTAAGAGGTCACGCCGAGGATAGGGTTTACGGAAATATAGGCGAAATAAAAGCGCTGAAAAAAGCAAATCCTAAATTAGTG
>JAZONB010000012.1:0-20936 GCA_045654305.1 Acutalibacteraceae bacterium
TAAGGTGTGCAAAGCAAGCGTTCCCGAAGCTCAGCTTTCATTGGCTATTGGCAACAAGGGTCAAAATGTTCGTCTTGCCGCAAAGCTTACCGGCTGGAAGATTGACATTCACCCCGAAAGCGGATTTTTCGGCGAATAAAATATTAAAAATCAGGTGCTGTTATGACAACTAAAAAAATACCTATGCGTATGTGCATAGGCTGCAAAGAGATGAAACCCAAAAGAGAACTCGTTAGGGTGGTTAAGACCCCTGAGGGCGAAATAAAATTAGACCTCACGGGAAAACTTAACGGCAGAGGCGCTTATATTTGCCGTGATGCCGAATGCTTTAAAAAAATCCAAAAGCATAATGCCCTATCCCACACCTTTTCAATGAAAATCGAGCCGAGTGTTTACGAGAGCCTTGAAAAGGAGCTTAGTAAAAGTGAAAGCTAAAGCGCTGACGCTTTTAGGCTTTGCCGCAAAATCGGGCAATTTAAGCTACGGTTTTAGCGCTGCCAAAGAGGCTTTGAGTCGTAAGAAATCAAAGCTTATAATCATAGCTTCGGATATTTCCGAAAAATCAAAAAAAGAAATCATCTTTATTGCAAATCAGTCAGGTGTTACCTTTTTAGCGCTTACTGATACAAACATTTTTGAGTTGTCGAATGCAGTCGGACATAAATGCGGTATTATTTCCGTTAATGAGAATGGCTTTGCAAAAGCCATAAAGGAGGAAATTCTTAATGACCAATAAATATAAATTAAGTGATTTAGCCAAGGATTTCGGTCTCAAATCAAAAGACCTTACTGAAGTTATCTTGAGCCTTACCGGTGAAGAGAAGAAATCGGGTGCTACACTTAACGAAACCGAGATTGCCTTGGTTTTTAATAAACTTACATTAGATAATCAGGTTAAAAGCTTCGATGAGTACTTTGCTACAGGCAACGCCGCCCGTGAAAAAGCAAAGGAAGACAGAGAGCGTGAAAAGAATAAAAAATTAGCCGAGCAAATGGCTATTTTGGAACAGTTAAAGGCTGCTGCCGCCGCACAAAACGGCGAAGCTCCAAAGGCTGAGGCAAAAGAGGAAAAGAAAACCGAACCTAAGAAAGCTGAACCTAAAAAGGCCGAAACAAAGAAAGAGGAGCCTAAGAAAGAGGAGAAAAAAGAAACTCCTAAACCAGAGCCTAAAAAGGAAACTCCCAAAAAAGAGCCTAAAAAAGAGGAGAAAAAGGCAGAGGCTCCAAAAGAGCACAAGCCTTCAGACCCGAACCCATTTGTTTCCAAGAAAAAGGATAAGGTGCCGGGCGCTACTCCTAACAGAGGTCCTGCGGAAATTCGTCACATCGATACTCGTACCTCTAACATCAACATTGATAAATACAATGAAAAATATGAGTCTATTGCCCCTGCAAACGCAATGAAGGACAATTACTCCAAAAAGCAAAAGCTTCGCCAGAAGTCTCAGGATTACCGCCGTCCTCAGGGCGCAAAGCGTGAGACCGAGGCTGATAAAATGAGAAGAATGCAGCTTGAGCGCATAAAGAAAACTCCTATCACCGTAACCGTTGGCGAGGAAATCACAGTCGGCGAATTGGCAGCCGCTATGAAGAAAACTGCCGCCGAGGTTATTAAGGAGCTTATGAAGCTTGGTATGATGGCTAATGTTAATCAGGTTATTGATTACGATACTGCCGAGATAGTTGTTACCGAGATGGGCGCTAAAATCCAAAAGGCTGTTGTTGTTACTATCGAAGAACAGATTATGGATATTACCGAGGACAGCGATGAAAACCTTAAGCACAGAGACCCTGTTGTAGTTGTTATGGGCCACGTTGACCACGGTAAAACCTCATTGCTTGACGCTATTCGTGACACAGCCGTTACCGACACTGAGGCTGGCGGTATTACACAGCATATCGGTGCTTACAGAGTAAACTGCCAAGGAAACGATATTACATTCCTTGACACCCCCGGTCACGCCGCATTTACCTCTATGCGTCAAAGAGGCGCTATGGCTACCGATATTGCAGTACTTGTTGTTGCCGCTGATGACGGTATTATGCCGCAGACCATTGAGGCCATAAACCACGCAAAGGCTGCTAAGGTACAAATCATTGTAGCAATTAACAAAATGGATAAGCCCGAGGCTAATCCCGACAGAATTATGCAACAATTAACCGAGCATGAATTAGTACCCGAGGAATGGGGCGGCGATATTATCTGCGTTCCCGTTTCAGCTAAAACCCATGACGGTATTGATAATCTGCTTCAGAACATTCTGCTCGTTGCAGAGATGATGGAGCTTAAAGCCAACCCCGACAGAAAGGCGCACGGTATTGTTATCGAAGCCCGTCTTGATAAGGGCAGAGGCCCTGTGGCTTCCTTGCTCGTTCAAAACGGAACATTAAAATCGGGCGATATTATCGTTGCAGGCACATCTGTTGGTAGAGTTCGTGTTATGACCAACGAAAATGGTATCGTGCTTAAAGAAGCAGGTCCCTCTGTTCCCGTTGAGATTACAGGTCTTGCCGAGACACCTAATGCAGGTGATGTTTTCGATGCTGTTTCAGACGAGCGTTTGGCTAGAGAATTGGTTGAACAAAGAAAGCAAAAGGCTAAAGATGAGCTTAACAACGCTAAGCAGAAGATTACACTTGATAACCTCTTCCAGAATCTCAGCGAGGGCGACCTTAAAGAGCTCAACATTATCGTTAAGGCTGACGTTCAGGGTAGTGTTGAAGCTGTCAGAGAAAACCTTGTTAAACTTTCAAATGACGAGGTACGTGTAAATGTTGTTCACGGCGGTGTTGGTGCAATTAACGAGTCTGACATTATGCTCGCAGGCACCAGTAACGCTATTATCGTAGGCTTTAATGTACGTCCCGATGCAGTAGCAGCCGCAGCCGCTGAGAGAGACGGCGTTGATATGAGAATGTACCGTGTAATCTACGACTGTATCGAAGAAATCACAACCGCTATGAAGGGTATGTTGGCTCCTAAATACCGTGAAAGCCTTATCGGTACTGCCGAAGTTAGAAGTGTTTACAAGATTTCCAACGTTGGTACCATTGCGGGTTGTTATGTAACAAACGGTAAGGTTAGCCGTAACTGTGAAATCCGCCTTGTTCGTGACGGTATTGTTATTTGCGAAGACAAGATTGATTCACTCCGTCGCTTTAAGGATGACGTTAAGGAAGTGGCTCAAGGATATGAATGCGGTATTGGTCTTGAGAAATTTGCCGACATTAAAGAGGGAGATATATTCGAAGCCTTTATTATGGAGGAGTATAGAGACTAATGGCCGGATTTAAAATCAACCGTATAACCTCAGATATTAAAATAGCTCTTTCAGAGCTTTTAAGGGAAGTTAAGGACCCGAGAGTAAGCCAGCTTTTAAGCATTGTAAAGGTTGACGTCTCGGGTGACCTTTCCTATGCCACGATATATGTTAGCGCTATTGAAGGCTACGAAACAACCGTTGCATCGGTTAAGGCATTAAAGGGAGCATCGGGTTTCCTTAGACGTGAACTCGGAGCCAGACTCAAGCTTCGCAAGGTGCCTGAGCTTCGCTTTGTGGCAGATGACTCAATAAATATCAGCGCAAATATTTCAAGGATTATCGAAAATTTCAAAGAGGATAATATTAATGAAGAAGAAAACTAATGAGGGTTGCCGTGAGCTTACCCTCCGTGAGACAGCGCGTTTTCTCAAAAAGCACAATAACTATATCATTTTAACACACGCTTCTCCCGACGGGGATACACTAGGCTCGGCTTATGCCCTTTACTATGCTCTTAACGAGATAGGCAAGGTAGCAACGGTGCTCTGCCCCGATGTAATTCCTCAAAAATACGGTTATTTTGCACGCAAGACCGACCATATCACCTGCGAAAACCCAACCGTTATTGCGGTTGACGTGGCGGACAAGCGTCTTTTGGGTGCGCTTGAAGAAGAATTCGGTGCAAAAGTAGACCTTTGTATTGACCATCATATTTCTAATACAAGGTACGCAAAAAACCTATATTTAGATGACGATGCCGCAGCGGCTGCCGAGTGTATTTTCGAGCTTATAGGACAGATGAGGGTAAATCTTAACGATATTACCGCAAAGGCAATTTACACAGGTCTTGCCACCGACACAGGTTGCTTTAAGTATTCTACCGTTACCGAAAAAACTTTGCTTATCTGTGCCTCGCTTTATGAGTACAACATTAATGCGGCAGAAATTAACCGCCTTATGTTTGACACCAAGTCCAAAAAGCTGATTGAGCTAGAGGCTATGGTGCTGACCGGCGCCGAGTTCCATTTTGATGACAGATGTATGCTGCTTACCGTTACAGAGGATATGCAAAAGGAAACCGGCTGCAGCGGTACTGAACTTGAGGGTATTGCAGTAATCTCTCGCAGTGTTGAGGGTGTTATTGCAGGCGTTACACTTAAACAGACAGATGATAACGAGTTCAAGGTATCTCTTAGAACCTATCCCCCGTTAGATGCTTCTGCTATATGCAAAACTTTAGGCGGAGGCGGTCACAAGGGTGCCGCAGGCGCTTCTGTTAAAGGCAGTTTAGATGAAGTCAAGGCTAAGGTTTTATCTGCTGTTAAGCAAAGCTTGGATAGTATATGATAGGACTAATTCTTATAGATAAACCAAAGGGGATTACCTCCTTTTCGGCAGTGGGCACCATAAAACGCAAGGCTCACGAAAAGAGGGTTGGCCACACGGGAACACTCGACCCTATGGCTACGGGTGTTTTGCCTGTCCTTTTGGGTAGGGCTACCGCCCTTTCCTCTCTGCTTTTGGAGGGTGACAAAAAATATATCGCCGAAATAAAGCTTGGTGTTACCACAGATACAGATGATATTACGGGCAACATTTTAAGCGAAAGCGAGGTTAACATAACACCTGCTGAATTGTCGAAAGCCGTTTCGGGATTTTTAGGTGTGATTGACCAACGCCCTCCGTCATACAGCGCCATTAAAAAGGACGGTGTTCGTCTTTACACACTCGCAAGAAAAGGCGAGGAAATCGAAATCCCCACCCGTAAGGTGGAGATTTTTGAGGCAAACATATTGTCATCTCTTAATGAGGACAATATTTTCAAAGTCGAATTTCTTGTTTCAAAGGGTACATATATCCGCTCTCTTGCCCGTGATTTAGGCGAGGTTTTAGGCTGTGGCGCTACCCTTTATTCCCTCAGAAGAACAAAGACATCACAGTTTTCCATTGATGATTGTGTGCCACTTGATGAGCTTGATGAGGATAATATCAAAAATTATATCTTAAGTGAGGAAACAGTCGTTTCCCATCTCAGAGAAATTAATGTTACACAAAAACAGGCTATCCGTTTTTGCAACGGCGGACAGTTAAGTTTTGACAGATTACATATTCCCACCGACAATTTTTACGAAAGTGAAATGTTTAGGATAAAATATAACGGTTTGTTTTTAGGTGTGGGCTTTGCCGACTGCGAAAACAAACAAATTGCGATTAAATGTATAATAAGGAGTGAAATTTAATGCGAAACGCTGTAGCTTTAGGCACCTTTGACGGCTTGCACAAAGGTCATTTAGCCGTGCTTAGTATCCCTGACGGCTACCGCAAAATTGCGTTAATTTTCGATATTCCGCCGAAATGCACCCAAAAGGGTGAAGTCGAGTTGTTGCTGACACCAAGTGAAAAAATAGAACGGCTTGAAAATTTAGCCTTTGATGTTCAGATTCTTAAATTCAGCGAGGTCAAAAACTTAACTGCTGAAGAATTTTTAGAGTTTGTTAGAGAAAGGTTTAACCCTACCCTTATTTCCTGCGGTTTTAACTACCGCTTTGGCAACAAGGGAAAGGGTGATACTTCCCTTTTAGAAAGCTTTTGCAAGGAAAATAACATAACCTTACAGATACAAAATCCCGTTACGGAGAATGGAGAAACAATTTCGTCGAGTCTTATAAGGAAGGCTCTTAAAGAGGGCGAGATTTCAAAGGCAAACCGTCTTTTAGGCTATGATTTTTCCTTTGAGTCCGAGGTTATCAAAGGTGACGGCAGAGGAACAGGTTTAGGCTTTCCGACCATCAACCAAAAATATCCCGCTGACTTGACGACACCGAAATTCGGGGTGTATAAAACCGAAATCTCAATCAACGGGAAAGCTTTCAAGGGGATTACAAATATCGGCACCCGTCCGACATTCCCGACCGGCTACATAATTTGTGAAACCTTTATAATGAATTTTGACGGTGATTTATACGGCAAAAACATTAAAATCACCCTCAAGGAATTTTTAAGAGAAGAAAAGAAATTTTCCAGTGAAAAGGAATTGACCGCTCAGGTTTTGAGCGATATTGAAAAAATAAAAGGAGTGTAATAAATGGCAACTAAAAAAAGGGCAAGGTCGACAAAGAAAGCTCCCCAAACAAATGCAGGAAGACGTCAGCTTTTATCTGTCATTTGGTTTGCGGTAGCAATATTTTTCCTTTGCGTTGTTTTTATTCCGGGACAAAATCTTTGGCTCGGACTCCACAACATAATATTTGGAATTTTCGGCGTTACAGCCTTTGTATGCCCGTTTTTAATAGGCTTTGTGGCTGTTATGTACGCTTTAGATAAAATAAACGGCTCTTTCACTGCTAAGATGACCGAAGCTAGCGTTTTAGTGGTGCTTGTAGGTGCTTGCATAGATATTTTCTCAACTCACCCTGAGGTTAACTTTTGGGAACAGCTTGCAAGCGGTTATAAAGACGGTGTGGCTCTTAAAAGCGGAGGCTTTTTGGGAGCGCTTATCGGCGAGCCTATATACTTGGCCTTCGGCAAAACAGGTGCCGCAATTACCGTTATTCTTTTAATCTTTGTTCTTTTGATGCTGGTTACGGGAACTACCCTCATAGGTCTTTTCAAAACCGTTTCTAAACCTGTTAAGAATATCCGCGAGCACGCTGAAGAAATTTATGCAGAAGCAAAAGAAAAGGAAGAAAAGAACGAAAAACAGCTTAAAATTATTAAAGGCTTTGACCCTGATATTTCGGTTGACGATATTCCAAGAAAACGCAAAGCTAAAACCGAAGATTTAAACCATAAGCAAGCAAAGGTTGTAAGCACTTATTATGACGAGCCTATGCCTGAGGAGGTACTTTCCGAGCCCGAGGGCGCCGAGGACAAGGCTCAGCTTGACAGCGCTTTAAAAACCGCCGAGGATGAAGCCGAGAAAATCGATTTCAAGGCTGAGACCAAGGAGTTTACCGAGAGTCTTGAAAACAAGGAAGAAAATGAAAATACCTACGTCTTCCCTCCCCTTAGCCTATTAAAGGCAAGCGAAACAGCTAAAGCGGCAATTCAAGGTGCAGAGCTTACCGCCGAACACCTTATTGATACACTCAAAAGCTTCGGTGTTGAAGCGAGAATCGTTAACATAAGCCGAGGTCCCACAGTAACCCGTTACGAATTACAGCCGTCTGCCGGTGTTAAAATAAGCAAGATAACAAATCTTGCCGATGATATTGCCTTGAATCTTGCCGCCGCAGGCGTTAGAATTGAGGCTCCTATTCCTAACAAAGCGGCTGTCGGCATTGAGGTGCCAAACAAGTCGAGCGATGTTGTGGGTGTAAGAGGAATTTTCGAGTCGCCCGATTTTATGTCGGCAAAAAGCAAGCTCACAGTAGCGCTTGGCAGAGACATTGGCGGAAACGCAATTGTCACTGATATTGCAAAAATGCCTCACGGACTTATTGCAGGTGCTACGGGCTCAGGTAAATCTGTTTGTATAAATTCTATTATTATGAGTATACTTTATAAAGCGACACCCGAAGAGGTTAAGCTTTTGATGATTGACCCCAAGGTTGTTGAGCTTGGTATTTACAACGGTATTCCCCACCTTTTAGTACCCGTTGTGACCGACCCGAGAAAGGCGGCAGGTGCGCTTGGTTGGGCAGTTACCGAGATGGAAAAGCGTTACAAAATGTTTGCTGACAGAGGCGTTAGAAACATTGAGGGCTACAATAAGTTTGTTGATGAACTAGGTGACCCAGAGATTGAAAAAATGCCTCACATTGTAATTATTATTGACGAGCTTGCAGACCTTATGATGACTTCACCAAAAGAGGTAGAGGACTCGATAAACCGAATTGCCGCTAAGGCACGTGCTGCAGGTATGCACTTAATTGTTGCTACTCAGCGTCCCTCTGTTGATGTTGTTACGGGCGTTATTAAAGCAAACATTCCTACACGAATTGCTTTTGCGGTTTCAAGTCAGGTGGACAGCCGTACTATTCTCGACGGTGCAGGCGCCGAAAAGCTTTTGGGCAGAGGCGATATGCTCTTCAGATTTGCAGGAGCGCCAAAGCCTAACCGAATTCAAGGCTGTTTTGTGAGCGACGGTGAGGTTGAATCGGTTGTAGACTTTATTAAAAAGGGTAAAACCGCCGAGTATGACGATAATGTTATGGTTGAAATCGAGCGTCAGGCGGCGGTCGAGAAAAAGCAGAAAACAGGGCTTCCCGAAGACGGACCTGACGAGGACCCAATGCTCCACGATGCTATCAGAGTGGTTGTGGAAAACGGTATGGCATCAACCTCGCTTTTGCAAAGAAAATTAAAGCTCGGTTACGCAAGAGCCGCACGTATTGTTGACGAAATGGAAGGCAGAGGCGTTGTAGGACCATACGAAGGCTCAAAGCCGAGAAAGGTGTTAATAACTATGGACCAGCTTCTTGAAATGGAAGCCGCAGGAGAGGAATAAATGGCAAAACGCCTGAATTTCAAGAATATATTTAAAACGGTGACGGTGGTACTTTGTATCATCGTCTCTGTGTTTTGTTTTCTGTCAGTTGACGACCGACTGTTTGAGCTAAGGCAAGGTATTAAGCGAAGTGACAGCGAGGATTTTGTTAAGGTTATTGATGTGGGTCAAGGTGACAGTATTTTAATCCACAGCAACGGCTACTCTGCTTTGATTGATACAGGTACAGAAGAAAGTGCAAACGAACTTGCTAAAACACTAAGCCGAGAAAATATTGAAATTATTGATGTCTTAATTCTCACCCATCTTCACACCGACCACACAGGCGGTGTGGAATATATCTTTAAAAATTTCGAGGTCAACACCCTTATTTTGCCCGAGCTTACAACCTTTAGTGACGGTATTTACTCTGCCGAGTTTGCCATTGACAAGATAACAAGAGCAGGCGGAAACCTCTTTAAGGCTTGCGAGGATATGACATTTGATATAGGCGATTTCACGGTAACAATAATCGGAACCTACTATGATATATTAGACGAAAATAACCGCTCTCTTATTATAAGAGCGGATATTGATGGTAACGGATTTTTATTTATGGCTGACGCCGAAGCGGGAACCGAAAGACGCTTGATAGAAGATAAAAAAGATATAAGCTGTGACATTTTAAAGGTTGGGCATCACGGAAGTAACACCTCAACCGTAAGGGATTTTTTAGAAAGAGCAAATCCGCAATATGCCGCTATTTCGGTGGGCAAGGGAAACATTTACAACCACCCTCATTTGGCAACACTCAAGCAACTTGAAAAGCGAGGAATCGAAACCCTTCGCACCGATATTGAGGGAGATATTACCTTTAATATCGAAAACAGAAAAATAGTTGTAGAAACTGAATATTAAACAAAAAAATGACCGAAACACCCAAAGGCGTTTCGGTTGATATATAGTTTGTGCCGTAGGCACAGCGCACTTCATCACTATTATCTATTACTTATTACTTTCCAAAAATCCCGTTCAAAAGAATTTTAGTGAAAAGTGAAGAGTGAAAAAGTAAAAATCCCGCCCTCTTACGAGAACGGGATTTTTGGTGATCCATCGGGGATAAATCAGCTTTCGCTGATTTCGTACTCGACGACCGTTTGCTTTGCAAACAGTACCCGTCTCGCACTTCGTCACTAAAAACAGTTCACCGAACTGTTTTCTTAACGTTCCTCACCCTCTCAGGGTTCGAATCCCCGACATTTTGTTTTATAAAATAAAATAACCGAAACACCAAAAGGCGTTTCGGTTATTTTGGTGATCCATCGGGGATTCGAACCCCGGACACCTTGATTAAAAGTCAAGTGCTCTGCCAACTGAGCTAATGAATCATATTTACAGCCTTATTATTATATCAACCTAGAGCCCAAATGTCAACAAAAAAATTCCATTTTTTTATTATCTTTCAAACTATTTAAAAGCAGAGGCTATTTGCCTCTGCTTTAGTATATCTCGTATCTCGTTTTTTATGTACTATTCTGCCTGCTTTTTAATTCCGAAAATCATTCTCAAAATCGAGCCTAAAAGCTTAGGGCTTTTAACAACTACAACCTTCACTGCAATTTCCTCCTAACAGCGGTTTTTAGTAAGGGCTAGAATTATAACCCATATACAAAGCATTGCCACTAAAAATCGGGGAGGGCAAAAACAGCTCAGAAGAAGACCTATGGCAAAGGTCAAGGCAATTGTTGCCTTGTTTGGATTACAGCGTCTTCTCATAACCTCTCCCCCCTCAAGTGACTACACTACATTATATGGGGGAAGGTTTTAAATGTTACGCGGTTTCGCCTTTACTTGCCATTCTTTTAAATCTTTTAGTTCTTCAAAAAGCTGAATGTACGATTCGTGTCGGCTTTTTTGAATTTCGCCTTTTTCTACCGCCTCTATCACGGCGCAGTCTTTTTCCTTTGTGTGCGAACAGGTCGAAAACCGACAGTTTTCTGTGAACTTGGAAAAATCCTCAAAGCATTCTGCAAGATGTTCCTTTAGAGAATAATCATTTCCGGCTTCTATTGAGGAAAAACCAGGGGTATCGGCAACGAAACCGCTGAAACTTAGCGGATAAATCTGAGTATGTCGGGTCGTGTGTTTGCCTCGACCAAGTTTTTCACTCACATCGCCTGTAGGTATAATTTCCTCACCTAAAAGGAAATTTAGAAGACTCGACTTGCCAACGCCCGAATTGCCCGTAAAGGCACTTATTGAGCCCGACAATTCTTGCTTTAGCTCATCTACACCCTCGCCCGTAACTGCAGAAATCACAAATGTTTTAAAGCCTGCTTTTTCATAAATTTCCTTGAAATGCGAAAAATCTCCCATATCGCATTTGTTAAAAACGATAATAGGCTCTATTCCCTTATGCCTTGCCAAAACGGTCATTTTATCAATAACCAAGGTGTTGGGCGACGGATTATCAAAAGATGAAACTATAAACAGCTTTTCTATATTAGCGACAGGAGGCCTCTCGAGGCAGGTTTTACGGGGAAATATCTCCTCGACCGTACCTGTTAAATCACACTCTGTTGTGATTTTCACTCGGTCTCCTACCAAAGGAGAAATCCCCTTTTGGCGGAAATTTCCCCTTGCTTTACAGCTATAAATCTCCGTTTCGGTTTTTACATAGTAAAATCCCGATAACGCTTTAATTATAATACCTGTCATCAATTTTCAGTTTGGTTGTTCGGAGATTCGGTCGAGCTTACATCGCTGTCAGATGAATTTGAACCCATCGGGCTATAATCGTGAATGTCCTTATCGGTCTGCTTGCCCGTCTTGTTGTTAAAGGTAATCTCGCACAAGTCCTCCCAAGAGTCCTGTCTTGAAACTCTTACAATGAGAGTTGCCTTTTCATCCTTTGTTGTTAAATCCTTAAAGGTGTAGGATGATCGCTCGGAGGAGTCAAGCATTGGACCCTCTTTTACCATAACGCCGTCTGCCCAAAGAGAAATTTTATAGGTTTCGGCATAATCATCGGGTAGCGGTTCAACCGTTATATCAAACTTATAACCTGTGGTTACGTAAATTGTAACCTCGTCACCCTCAAGAGCGTCCTTTTTGGAGCTTTCGGGGTCTTGCTTGGCAACAACACCTAATGGGTAGAATTTATCTTCTTTGGTGAGTAAAATTTCCTCAACCTTTACCTTGAACTTTTCTTCTTCAAGCTTCTTCTTAGCATCTTCCTCGCTCATACCCGTAACATCAGGAACAGCAACCTTCTTTTCAGGTTTGCCGCTGCTTACGTAAACCGTAATCTTTGAGTTAGGCTCAACAACCGTAGTTTTTACAGGGGACGTTTCTATTACAAGGCCTTTTTCTGTATCCTCGTGAGGCTTTTCAACAACTTCAACCTTGAATCCTTCGGATTTTAGTATAGATACAGCAGCAGATTCGCTCTTGCCGTAAACATCAGGCACCTTTTTGGTGTTTTGTCCCATACTTATATAAAGTGTGATTTTAGCGTTCTTTTTAAGCATTTCGCCTTCGCGCTCAGACTGCTCAAAAACATAGCCATAATCATATTCTTCACTATGGTCCCATTCGTCCTCGAAGTTAAAGTTATCTTCGTACTCTTTATTATTTAAAATATCCTCAAATTTCTGACCCACAAAATCAGGACAGGCGATTTCCGAGGTACTTCCGCTAAGGAATTTTGGTATGAAAATTATACCTAAAACAACAAGCGCCAACACAAGAGTCACTGCAACACCTGTCAAAATGGGGATAATGCTGTTCTTTTCCTGTTCTTCCTCTTCCTCGGCAATAACATCGGAGGTCTCATTCTCGGCACCTACAAACCTTGTGGGCGAATCGTCCACAAAATAAGAATAACCAAATGTTACAGAGGGGTCCTTGCGGAATGCATCAATGTCACAAAGCATTTCTGCCGAAGACTGATAACGTCTTTCGGGAGCCTTTTGCATTGCGTGCATAGTAATCTGCTCAAGTCCCTCGGGTATTGAGCCATTAATTTCGGAAGGACTTTTGGGCTCTCGTTGCAGTTGCATAATAGCCACCGACACAGCCGACTCTGCTTGGAAAGGCATCTGACCTGTAATCATTTCATAAAGCATTACGCCGACAGAGTAAATGTCCGACTTTTCATCGGTCTTTTCACCTCTTGCCTGTTCAGGACTGATATAATGAACCGAGCCGATTGCTTTGTCGGTGATAGTTTTCTGGCTGTTACGGGCAAAACGAGCGATACCGAAGTCGGTAACCTTTATTGTTCCGTCAGGCAATACCATAATATTTTGAGGTTTAATATCTCTATGAACAATACCTTTATCGTGTGCGTGCTGAAGGGCGCGCAAAATCTGAATAGTGAAATGAACAGCATCTTTGAGGCGAAGACTGCCCTGTCTCTCGATATACTCCTTAAGGGTAATTCCCTCGATGTACTCCATTACAATGTACTGAATAAGGTCGCCGAAGCTTACATCGTGAACCTTAACTATGTTGGGGTGAGAAAGCATTGCAATAGCCTTAGACTCATTTTTGAAACGGCGCACAAACTCCTGATTGGAAACAAATTCCTCTTTGAGAATTTTAACAGCAACAGTGCGGTTTTCCTGATTATCGTGAGCCTTATAAACAACGGCCATACCGCCAACGCCTACAATACTCTCAATTTCATATCTTCCGTCAAGTCGTTTTCCTACAAATCTATCCATCGTTTTCATCCTTTCGTCACAGTAACAACGGTTATATTGTCCCCGCCGCCGTTTTTGTTAGCACGCTCAACAAGTGAAGCGGCAACATCTTCTGTTTCTTGTGAAAAAATTTCTTTTATTTCATTTGTGCTGACAAAATTGGAAAATCCGTCAGAACAAAGCAATATGCTCTCACCGTTTTTAACGGTAAATTCATCACTGTCAATTAAAACTTCGCTTTCAATACCGAGCGCTCGTGTAATAACATTTCGTCTTGGGTGAACTCTTGCTTCTTCCAAGGTCAGCTTACCACTCTCTATTAGCGATTGCACTACCGAATGGTCACGGGTGAGTTGAACAATTTCATCTCCCACCAAATATGCTCGGCTGTCGCCCACATGGGAAATCACGGTAAAATCATTAGTCATAAACATCGCAACAACCGTTGTTCCCATTCCGACAAGTTCGTTGTTTTTTTGCGCCATATCATATAATTCGATATTTGCTGAAATCACCGCGCTTTGCAGCAAAGCGATAATTCCCGAAGAATCGAGACCTTTTCGGTAAGAACGTTCAAAAAAGGATACTATAACCTCGGTCGCCTTTTTACTTGCGACATTTCCGGCATTGGCTCCGCCCATACCGTCACAAACAACAGCCAGAACGCCGTCGTTCTCAAACTCCGATACAGCAAAAGCGTCCTGATTTGTGTGACGCTTGACACCTACATCGGTTTTTGCCCTGATTATCATGTATCTCCCTCCTGTTCTCTTCTTCTCAGTTGGCCGCAAGAAGCGTTTATATCCGCTCCCAAGGTACGCCTTACTGTGGCATTAAGTCCTTTCTCGGTCAGCCAATCTTTAAATTTCATAATTCTGTTTTTATCGGGTGTTTTATTAGAATTTTCCTTAACCGGATTTACCGGTATTAAATTTATATGACACATTATGCCTTTTAATTTCCGTACAAGTTCATCGGCGCATTCTTTAGTGTCATTAACGCCCTCGATTAGTGCATATTCAAAGGATATGCGTCTTGTCGTTACCCTTTGATACTCTCGGCAGGCTTTTAAAAGCTCATCTATGCTCCATTTTTTATTTATTTTCATCATATCAGAACGGATATTGTCAAATGGAGAGTGGAGTGACACCGAAAGGGTTATCGGGAAGTTGTACTCTTTCAGCTTTTCTATTCCGCTAACAATTCCGCAGGTCGAAAGGGATATGTGCCTAAGCCCAATGTTCAGCCCCTTTTCGTGCGAGACTAACTGCAAAAATTTAACCGAGTTTTCGAAATTATCCAACGGCTCGCCCATACCCATCATAACCACATTGGAAATTCTGATGTTTTCGTCTCTCTGGGCGGTGGTAATCTGAGCCAGCATTTCGGATGCCGTTAAATTTCGCACAAGACCTCCAAGCCCTGTAGCGCAGAAACTGCAACCCATTCTGCAACCTACCTGAGTGGATATACAAAGGGAATATCCGTGCCCATATTTCATAAGCACCGATTCAATGGTATTGCCGTCCAAAAGCTCGTACAAATACTTAACCGTACCGTCTATCTTTGATTTGAGTTTCCTCACAATTTTAAGGCGGGCTATATAACAGCTTTCCTCTAACCTTTCCCTTAATTTCAGAGAAACATCGGTCATTTCGTCAAAGGACTCGGCGCCGTTTTGAAGCCACTTAAATATCTGAGATGCCCTGAATTTAGGCTCGCCCATCTGCTTTATTAAGTTTTCCACTTCACCGAGACTCAGCGACTTAATATCGGTCTTATCCAAAAAGGACCTTCACCTCTGCTTTATCGTTTTTCGAACAATGCACAGTAAAATCCGTCTGTGCCGTCCTTATGTGGCATAAAGGTATGCTCGTAAGACTTGTAAAGGTCATTATACTCCTTTTCGAGCCAAATTACAAGTTTTTCGTTTTCTTCGAGTCTTAAAGTACAGGTAGAATAAAGGAGCCGTCCTCCCTTTTTAAGATACCTTAATGCGTTTTTAACAATTTTTTTCTGTGTTTCTTCGAGTTCCTTAAAATCGTCAGGTTTTGTGTATTTAATCTCGGGTTTTCGGCGGATAACGCCCAATCCCGAGCAAGGAACATCACACAAAACACAGTCAAATTCCCCTAAATTTTCATCGAAAACAGTAGCGTCTGCTACCTTTGTTTTAACAATACCGAGTCCTAACCTTTTGGCAGATTTTTCTATAAGTTCGGCTCTGTGTGGGTACAAATCGCAAGCGATTATTTCGCCCTCGTTCCCCATCAGATTTGCCATTGTAAAGGTTTTACCGCCCGGTGCGGCACAGATATCAAGCACCCTGTCGCCTTTTTTAGGCGCTAAGTTTTCTGCCGCTTTTTGGCTTGCGTAATCCTGAGCATAAACAAAGCCTTTTTTGTAAATTTCACTCTCGGTTATGTCGATACCCTTTATCAGTTCTATACTGCACTCGGTTTCTTTAAAAGGAACGTCGCCAAGCTCTTTTTTTACAGTTTCCATATCTGTTTTAACATTATTCACCCTCAGCACCGTGTGGGCGGGTTTAAGGCTTTCTTCCAAAAGCGCCGTTGCATCTTCTGCGCCATAGTCCTTTAAAAAGCTTTCGACTATCCACAAGGGACAGGAATATCTTATACTCAAATCCTCGGCGCTATCACCCTGTGGCAATTCTATCTCCGCTCTGAGAATTGAACGCAAAACTCCGTTCACAAACCCCGAGTTTCTTGATACCTTGGAGTTTTTTATAATTTTAACCGCCTCGTTAACCGCAGCAGAATGTGGAATTTTATCCATAAACATAATCTGATAAACAGCACATCTTAGCACCGCCAAGGTAAAGGCTTCGGTTTTAGCAAGCGGTGTTTTAATGAATTTCGAAAGGAAAAAATCAATAGTGATTTTGCGGTCCAAAACGCCGTAAATCAAAGCGGTAGCGAGTGCTTTATCCTGTGAGGAAAGCTCTGCCCCTTTAAGCGCATCGGCTACAGCAAGATTCGAATACGCACCCTGCTTTTCTATCTTAACTAAACTAAGTGCCGCAACTTTTCTAGCATTTGCCATCTACAACAAAGCCTTTCTCTATCCTCATTCCGCAAAGCATCTGCTTAGCTGTCATAGGTTTTGAGCCCTCGGGCTGAACTGTTAAAAGCTTGAGTGTTTTATTGTTCCCACAAGCGATTTCCAAGCATTCGGTATTGCCGACAACAGTGCCCGATTTTTCGTTTGTTTCTTCACCCACAGCACTCTCGATTACCTTTACTCTTTTTCCGTTTATAAAAAGATAGGCCACCGGCCAAGAATAATATCCTCTGACAGCACAGTAAAGCTCCTCGGCAGACTTGTGAAAATCTAACAGCGCCATTTCTTTTTTAATTATCGGGGCATAGGAAGCCTTAGCCTCGTTTTGCTTTACAGGGGTAATATTTTCTATATTTTCAATGGTTTCAAGCATTAAATCAGCGCTGATAACGCTAAGGCGGTCAAAAAGCTCCTCGGCGGTTTCCTTTTCACCGATAGCCACTTTACGCTGAGTTAAAATATCGCCCGTGTCCATTCCCTTATCCATCTTCATAACGGTGATGCCCGTTTCCTTTTCACCGCAAACGATACACCACTGAATGGGAGATGCACCTCTGTACCGAGGTAAGAGCGAAGCGTGGCCGTTAACACAGCCGAATTTCGGCAGATTTAAAATTTCCTCGGGCAGAATTTTGCCGTAAGCCACAACCACGATAATATCGGGATTTAACTCCTTTAATGTTTCAAGAGCCTTACCGTCACGCAGAGTATCAGGTTGAAAAACGGGAATACCGTTTTGCTCAGCCATCACTTTTACGGGTGGTGGAGTTAATATCTGCTTTCTGCCCACCTTTTTGTCAGGCTGAGCAAAGACTCCTACAATTTCGTGTGTGGAGTTAATTAACTTTTCCAAGGTCACCGCCGCATAATCGGGGGTTCCCATAAAAACTATTCTCATAAATTAAGTCCTATCAACAAATTAGATTCTATCAATAAAAAGTTTACCGTCAAGATGGTCGATTTCGTGACAAAAGGCACGTGCTAAAAAGCCCTCGGCTTTGAGTTCAATATTCTCGCCATTTCGGTTTTGCGCCTTAACGGTCACCTTCATCGGTCTTTCGACCTCCTCAAAGCGACCGGGCACCGAAAGACAGCCCTCGCTCCCTTTCTGTTTTCCGCTTTTCTCGGTTATAACGGGGTTTATAAGCTCAATTAAACCTTCCCCTATATCGACAACGCAAATTCTTCTGAGTATTCCAACCTGAGGTGCGGCAAGTCCCACACCCTCTGCCTTGTACATAGTGTCTGCCATATCGTCAAGCAAGCACCAAAGCTTCTCGTCAAAGCTCATCTGTGTTCTACACACCTTGCGAAGAGCGTCATCACCTATTTTTACAATGTTTCTGATTGCCATTTTATCACCTAAATTATAATGATTGTTTCGCCTGACCTATATTATAGTTTCGGGGTTGAAATCTACCGTAACGCCTACATCGCCCGACAGTTTTATGTCAATAGCTTTTCTCAAAGCATCCCTTAACTCTTTATTGTTTTTGCATTTTATAATCATTCTGTAGGTATATTTGTTATTAACCCTTGGTATGCTCGCGGGAGCGGGACCTAAGATTATTATTTTAACCTCTTTGTATTCCTCAGCAATAAGCTCCTTGATTTTGTCGAAAATCAGTTTTATGCTGTTTTCCGCCGTCTGTCGGCTGACACTTTTAGTGGCGACAACACAAATATCGCAGTAAGGCGGATATATCATCATTTTGCGGTTCAGTATTTCGTCCTCATAAAAGCTGTCGTAATCCTGATTTTCTGCTAGTTCTATAATATTATTATCGGGGTCTAAGGTTTGTATTATAGCCTGACCTTTACTGTCTCCTCTGCCCGCTCTGCCGATAACCTGAGTAAGCAGTGAAAACATTCGCTCAAAGCTTCTAAAATCCTCGCTGTACATAGCGTTATCCGCTCCCAAAACGCCCACAAGCGTGACATTCGGGAAGTCGAGTCCCTTTGCCACCATCTGCGTACCAAGGAGTATATCATATTCCCCGTCCGCAAACTGTTTAAGGTAGTTAGCATAGGAGTCTCGTGCCATTGTACTGTCGGCGTCAAGCCTCAAAATTTTAGCATTCGGGAAAAGCATTTTCAGTTCTTCCTCTGCCTTTTGGGTGCCAAAACCCGAAAACTTTATATGCTCGCCACCGCATTCGGGGCATTTCTCGGTAACACTTTGAGAATATCCGCAGTAGTGACACATCATTCGCTTGTTTGCCGAATGGTAGGTAAGAGATATACTGCAGTTTGGACAAACAGCCACATTACCGCATTCAGGGCAGGAAATATATGTGTTATGTCCTCGGCGGTTTAAAAGCAAAATTGCCTGTTTTGAGTTTTCAAGGGTATCGGTAATAGCATCATACAGTCTTCGGCTCACAATTCCCTTGTTGCCGTCTTTAAGTTCGTTTCTGGTATCAACTGTTTCGACCTCGGGCAAAATAGCGTTTCCGTAACGGTTTTTTAGTGTATAGAGTGAAATTTTGCCCGTTTTTGCAAGGGTAAAACTCTCAATTGACGGGGTCGCAGAGGCTAGCACCAACAAACCGCCCGAGCGTTTTATTCTGAATGACGCCACATCCCTTGCGTGGAAACGGGGCGACTGCTCGGATTTGTAGGTATGCTCCTGTTCCTCGTCCATTATGACAAGTCCCAAATTTTCACATGGCGCAAATACAGCACTTCTGGTACCGAGCGCTATCATCGCCTTGCCCTCTTTTATCCTTTTCCATTCGTCCATTCTCGTTCCTAAGGACATGGCGCTGTGGAAAACTGCCACCTTGTCCCCGTAGCGGGCAGAAAAAATTGATAAAAGCTGGGGGGTGAGGGAGATTTCAGGCACCATTACTATTGCCTGTTTGCCGTCCTCGATAGTCTTGTCCACAAGCCTTAGGAAAATCTGAGTTTTACCTGAGCCTGTTATACCATAAAGCAGAGAAATTTTAGGTTTCTCGTCCTTTAATTCGCTGAGTAGTCCGTCAAACGCTGTCTGTTGTTCATCAGTCAGCTTTATTTCGTTCTTTTGAACTTTTGTGGAAGTGTTATATGTACGGTAAACCGCCTTTTCAAAGGGAATTAGCACGCCCTTTTTAACAAGCCCCTCGATAACCGACACAGTAACGCCCGTAAAATAGCAAATTTCCTTTACCGACGCCGAACCGACATCCAAAAGTAAATCTACAACCTCTTTTTGGCGTGCCGTGAGCTTCATATCGGGGTCAAAATCGGGGCTCAGGCGCACCCATTTCTGGGTTGCATCCTTAATTCTTTGCTTGGTATCGCAGTTTTTAAGTAGCGCCTGCTTTTGCACCATTTTTTCGAGCAAATCTGCCGTTACGCCAAAGATTTTCTCAATATCTGCACCCGATTTTTGGGTGTTATTCGAAAGGTAGAGATAAATATCCCTTTCGGCGTCGTTAAGCAAGCTTTTATCCGCAAATTCTTTATTTGCAGAGTAGTAGTTAACAAGTCTGTGGGTTAGTCCCGCAGGCAGCAGAGCGTGAACGGCATCGTAATAGGTACAAAAAGTCCGTTCTTTAAGATATTCGCAAAGCGACAGCATTTCCCCGTTTAAAACCGGGGTGTGGTCAATTAAGGAATGAATAGATTTCAGTCCCCGAACCTCAGTTTCCTCAGTTCTTATAATAACGCCCTGACGCTTAATATTTCCTCTGCCAAAGGGAACTAAAACCCTGCAACCGACACAAGCCGACTGCAAAAGGTCGGGGGGAATGACATAGGTATAAAGCTTATCGTAACTAAGCCCAGCGCCCTGAAGCGCTATCAAAGCGACCTTGCCGTTCATACCCTTTCCCCCTTAAGTTTTAATTTAAAATTATTAGATTTCGGAAGCCAACTTGTCAATAGCAACGCTTACGGGCTTTTCAACAATGATTTCGCCCTTTTCTGCAGCATCGCCTGAAATATCTCTTGCGGTTTTTGCAACATCTAGTACCAAACGATATCTGTTCTCGCTGTTCATAATTAATTTTCCGATATTAGGATTTAACATTTTTAAGCACCTCATCAATAATACTTTTTTGTCTTTTAAGGCAGAATTTACTGCCCTTTATAATTGAAATTATATCATCCACAGCGGTTAACAAATCATCATTAACCACAATGTAATCATATTCATTTGCCCTCTTAATTTCATCAAGCGCCGCCGCCATTCTAAGGGTTATAATCTCCTCGGTTTCGGTACCTCTCGACGACAGTCGGCGTTTAAGCTCTGCGAAAGAGGGAGGCAGAACGAAAATACTCACCGCCTCGGGCAGTTTTTCACGGATACTCTTAGCTCCGTTAACATCTACCTCTATGAATATATCCTTATTCTCACTGACTGCCTGTTCTACAGGCTTTCTCGGTGTACCGTAGTAGTTATCAACATAAAGGTTATATTCCAGCAGCTCGTCATTTTCAATCATACTCTCGAACTTTTCACGGGAAATA
>JAZONB010000013.1:0-7065 GCA_045654305.1 Acutalibacteraceae bacterium
AATTTCCTTAATTACATCATCAATACTCGAGCATTTTGTATAAAACGGGAGGGTTGCAAAGCCTAAACCATTCAAAAAATCCAATGACTCAATATGAGAGTTAAACTCCTTACCCACAATACGCTGAACATTAAAAATGAATATACTGAGTTCTCGCTCGGCGGTAATTTTAGAGTTCTTTTGCCTCAAAGAGCCAGCCGCCGCATTTCTGGGATTTTTAGCAGGAGTCTCCCCTGTCAATTCTTGTCGTTTCAATAGTTTCAAAAAGCTTGATTTAGGCATATATACTTCGCCTCTGACCTCAAGCTCACCATCAAAAGGAATTGCTTTTGGTATGGATTTAATCTGCATAAGATTTGCAGTTACATCCTCACCAACAAGACCGTCACCTCGGGTAGAACCTCTAAAAAACAATCCATCCCTATATTCAAGTGAAACCGAAAGACCGTCAATTTTAGGCTCGACAGAAAAAGAGGTTTTGGTAAGGTCTATCTTTTCGCCAAAAGTTTTAAGTTCCTCAAAATTAAAAACATCCTGAAGACTTTCCATCTTAACTGAGTGTGCAACTTCAGAAAAAAGACGATTTGCGGCACCACCTACATTTTGTGTTGGAGAATCTTCCTTTAAAAACTGAGGAAATTCCTTTTCCAAATCCTCAAGTTCACGAAGCATAGCATCATATTCAAAATCCTCAATTTCAGGAGAATCGTCAATATAATATTTTTTATTGTGATATTTTAGTTGCTGACTCAATTCATCAATTCTCAGCTTCGCCGCTATTAAATCCATAATTTTCTCCTTTATTCTGCAATTGCTCCGTAATCATTTATAAGTCCGCCGGTGTTGTCTGTTGGGCTTTCAAGCACATTCGTAAACGCATCGGGCGACTTGCCGACAATAACCGTCTGAGCGGCAATCGCGGTAGTTTTAGCACTGATATGCCTATTATACCCTATCACCACAAAACTACCCTTGATATCAATATCAACATTAACAATGTGTAAAACCTGATTTATCCCCGCAGATTTAAACTCGTGGCTGAAATCGACATAACAGGTGGTAGTTATCTGCATTTTAAAATTAATATCAGGTCCCAAACCGTTAGTATAACTGTTGCCGATAAAAGAACCTATCGGTATACCCATGTCATAACGTTCTTCACTCTCAATTAAACGTGACATTTCGCTTGATATTCGGCTTTTTAGGTTGTTGACCTGCAGAACATCAATTTCAAGACTTGTTACATAGCCGTCGTCATTTTGAGATAGGGCAACAATATCCTTATATGAAATATTATCACCGCCGATAACGTTAACTATCGCTTCGTTAGCACAGTCAAGCATTATTGTTTCGGCAATACTCGTTGCAAAACGCAAAATGACAGGTTGCATCAAATAATATGTAACCGTAGCAATAATTAAAAACAAAACTAATATGAGCGTTATGACAGCCTTTGTCGAATTTCTTTTTCGGTATCTGCGTTTCATTAATATCCCGCCTTACAGTACCATTTTACGAAAAAGCGGAATAAATGTTAAACTTACCTTTATTTTACAAAAAAATTCAGAAAAAAACAAGTAATTTATAGATTGAATTTTTTGTAGATTTTGTATATAATTAAGTTAATAAATATTAAGGATGTAGAACTATGCCAAAATTCAGATTTTTCGCCATTCTTCTCTCTTTGCTGATGATTTTGAATTTAACAGCGTGTGGGAATAAAACGGATGAAGCGTATATATATTTTGAATTGCCCGAAGTACCTTATACACTTGACGCGCAAACAGCAAGCAGCGACAGTGAACTGCTGATTGTGAGAAATATTTTCGAAGGTCTTATGCGCAAAAATTCCGATGGCAAGATAGTAACCGGTGCCGCAGAAAGTTATAAAAAAAGCGGACTTACATATACATTTAAGTTACGCGAAGATATTTTTTGGAGCAATAACGAACCCGTTACCGCTTATGATTTTGTTTACGGTTTAAGGCGCGCGTTATCACCTGAAACCAAAGCGCCCTTTGCCTCCCGTCTATTTTGTATTAAAAATGCAAAATCGGTAAATTCGGGCACCCTCAAATCCGATAGTTTAGGTGTTACAGCCACCGATGAACGAACCTTAAAAATCAAACTTGAATACGACGACAAAAGTTTCCTTGAAAATCTTTCCACCTCTGTCGCAATGCCTTGCAATCAGGACTTTTTCCAAAATTGCGGTGGTAAATACGGACTTTTCAGCGATAAAATCATCTGCAACGGCAGTTACAGATTAACAAAATGGAACAAGGAAAGTTTTGGTATCAGACTTTACAGAAACGAAGAATATAACGGTGACTTTTTCGCTAAAAATGCCGCTGTCTTTTTAACTTGTAATAACGAGATGCCCGTAACCGAAAAGCTCGAAAAAAATGATATTGATATAGCATTTATCGATTCTGCTCTTACAACCGATATGGAGTCAAAGGGCTTCTATACAAATAGTATTCAAAATATTTGTTGGGTTATCACCTTTGACAATTCTCTATCTAAAGATATGAGAACCTCACTTTTGAAGCTTATTGGTAACGAGGTATACTCTGAAAATTTAAAATCTGGATATTCTACTGCTTCTTCACTTTTCCCCGATGTCTCGGAAAAAAAAGTCAGTGGTGACGGCATTGTTACATACGACCTAACAGGCGGGAAAGCATTATTTAAAGATGAAGTGAAAAAGCTTGAAGACTCTAAATTCCCCGAAAATGTTATTCTTAAATATTTCGATAACGGTCATATAAAACCTGTTATTACCGACATTGTTGCCCATTGGCAAAGTAATCTTTCGGCATTTGTTAATATTGAGCCTATAGATGATAAAGAAGCTTTACTGCCTCAGTTAAGGGAGCAGTCACTTGCAATATCAGTTTTCCCTGTTACGATGACGGGTAAAAATTTCGCTGAATATCTACAATACTTCAATATGCCTTATGACAAAGATATTACCGAAATTCAAAAAGAAATCTTGAAGCAAAACAATATATCCCCCCTACTCTTCCAAAACACAACACTATGCTATTCACAAAGTATTAAGGAACTCTCTGTTTCACAGGATAATGGTTATATTGACTTCTCATTTGTAATTAAAGATAACAACTAATTGATATAGCAAGGAAATTTACAAAGCTTTGAAATATGATTTGTCCAGAAATAACACTCATTAAATTTTAAATTATTCTCGCTATTTTCAATTATATACAGTAGATTTTCTTTTGTAAAACCGCTATCTGCAATTCCGTTCACAACAGCCTTGGCGATACTTCTTTTTTCGGAATTTTTAACATCTGTGAACTCTAACATCTGGGTGACCTGTACTCCTGTTTGCCTAAAACCGTTGATTTCAATACCACCCGTTATATCAACAAGATAACCAACAAAATTATAATCACAGTTAACAGTATAATCTATTGTATACCCATAATCGTATTCATTGTTTTCGAGAAATACAATATTAACTTTTTCTTCACCAAATTTCAAATCCACTAAAACACTGTCCTCACAAATGTTCAATAACACGGTGGCGTCATCCGGAACAGAGTAATAAGGTACCAATTCGGCATTATCTGATACTGATATTTTCTCCAAACGACCATTGAGGTATAAAAATCCGCTTATAAAAAAGATTATACCGAATAATAACGACAGAAAAATAGTTTTAAGTATTCTTTTGCTTTTTTTCTTCAAAATCATCACCGTAATTATTTTACCCAAATAACAGAAAAATTTTACATCAACTTTCCTAATAATCTAAAAAGACCCGAATGAATTTTCATTCAGGTCTTTTTTTATTAAATACCGTGATATTTTTTATAAACCGATGGGCTTACACCAACATTTTGCTTAAATTGACGAATAAAATGTGTTATGTTTTGGTAACCAAGAGCTGTGGAAATATTTTCAACTGTCATATTACCAAACAAAATCATATTTTTGGCGGAGTTAATTTTTGCATTTATAAGGTCGGCCGTTGGTGAAATACCGAAAATCGCCTTATAAAGGGCAAAAAAACGCGACTCACTCAAAAACACCTCTTGCGCCATTCTTGAAACGGTCCATTTTTCATTGAGTGAATAAAACATTTTTCCCCGCAAGTAACGAAATTTTTCCAGCGTACCTTTATCATAATCTGTTGAATCTTTTTCGAAAATACTGCGGTTAAGCTTCAAAAAAAGTTCTTCGGTTTTAACACACATTAAATGTTTGCAGTCGTCCCTTTGTGCAAAGAATTCCTGTTCAAGTTCAGCTACGATTTTCGTTATGAAGCCATGCTGATTAGGATAGTATACCGTATTAAAGCAAAGTTGTTTCAAAAGTTGTGACGGGTCTCCCGTAAAATGCATCCAGTCATGAACGATAGGCTCATCACTTTTAAAATATTGCGGTGTGAATTTATCATAAATTATAACTGCATGAGGTTGTGTTGTAAGCAGACGTCCATTCTGCATAATTTGTATCGGAGTATGAAAATGTAAAAATGTATATTCGGGATAACCTGTGGGTCTATCTATGCAAAAGCCGCCATTTTCGGGGTATGCATGACGTAAAAGCGTTATATCTAACATAATTTTCACCTCAACTTTATTTTAATACTCACAGTAGGATATGTCAACTTATATTATAGAAAATGTACTATGATTTTATTCTGAAATGTATTATACTCTGTTTAAAGGAGTTGATTATTTTGGTATACAGAAACGAACATCCAAAGCCGCAATTTATGCGTGAAAATTGGACAAACCTTAACGGAGAATGGCAATTTGGCATTGACAATGCAAACAGCGGCAAAGCTCGCGGACTTTTCAATCCTGAAACAGAGTTTCCTATGGTTATTAATGTTCCCTTTTGTCCCGAAAGCAAACTTTCGGGAATTGAACATACCGATTTTTTAAATGCAGTTTGGTATAAGCGCACCTTTAATATATCTAAAGAACAATTGCAAGGAAAGGTGATTTTGCATTTTGGTGCTGTTGACTATGAAACTTTTGTTTTTGTTAACGGCAAAGAGGTGGGTTCTCATAAAGGAGGATATGTATCATTCAGTTTCGATATCACTCCATTTGTAAATGAGGGCGAAAATGTCGTAATTGTTAATGCAGTTGACGATACGCGCTCAAGGCATATACCTTGCGGAAAAGAAAGCGAGAAGCTCCAATCATACGGTTGCTTTTATACACGTACCACGGGTATCTGGCAAACAGTTTGGCTTGAATTCAAACCAACTGATTATATAGAAAATGTGAAATTCTATCCAAACATCACAGATAGCAGCATTACTATTGCCGCAAAACTCATTGGCTCGGGCGATTTTAAATGTAAAATAACCTATAAAGGAAAGCCTATGGGCAGTTATAAAAGTCACTCTACTTCAGGTAACATTTCCTTTAACATAAAACTCGAAGAAACCCATCTTTGGGAAATCGGTAAAGGACGATTATATGACGTAGAACTAAACTTCAGCACAGATAAAGTATCCAGCTATTTCGGTTTGCGAGAAGTAAGACTTGACGGGATGAAGTTCTTAATAAACAATAAGTCCGTATTCCAAAGGCTCGTTCTTGACCAAGGCTTCTACCCTGACGGAATTTACACAGCTAAATCGGACGCAGTATTAGAAAATGATATAAAAATGGCGCAGGCGGTAGGTTTTACCGGAGCCAGACTTCACGAAAAGGTGTTTGAAGAAAGATTTTTGTACCATGCAGACAGGCTTGGATATATCGTTTGGGGAGAGTATCCCGACTGGGGTCTTGACCATTCCTATGCGGATAATATCTATGGTATTTTACCCGAATGGATGGAAGAGATTGAACGAGATTTCAACCACCCGTCAATAATAGGTTGGTGTCCGCATAACGAAACGTGGATTTTAGAAAGCAGAAAACAGCACGATATGAGTGTTCAGTTGGTTTATGATGTTACTAAAGCTTTAGACCCAACCCGTCCTTGCATTGATTCAAGCGGCGGTTATCATATAAAAACAGACATTTTCTGTGTTCATAACTATGACCAAAACCCCGAAACCTTTAAAGCCAACTATGACAAATTCGAAAAAGATGGTGTTTTATACGATGCCTTCGAAAAGATGTTTACAACACCTATGAAATATAAAGGCGAAGCTGTTTTCGTTAGTGAATACGGCGGAATTGCATGGGATTTAAACGGTAACGGTTGGGGTTACGGACAAGGACCCAAAACCATTGAAGAGTTTTATGAGCGATTTAAAGGACTAACTGATGCGCTTTTGGATAATGAAAAATTGTTTGGTCTTTGTTATACACAGTTAACCGATGTCGAGCAAGAGCAAAATGGAATTTATACTTATGACAGAAAATTAAAATTTGATAAGAAAATTTTATCCGACATTCTATCAAGAAAAGCATCAATTGAAGATTAAGCAAAAACACTCCGAGAAAACTCGGAGTGTTTTTTATTTTACTTATAATTGATTATTACATCCAACTCAGCGGAAATTGAAATTTCGTTTATATTCCCCTCTGCTTTTTCAATAACAAGGTCAACTATTTTTGTTTCAATTTCGCGTCTTATAAGATTTCTTAACTCTCTGGCACCGCGTTTTTTACTGTCACACTTTTCTGCCAGATATTTACAAATCTTATCATCAAATTTAACATCAATCAATTTTTCTTTTAATGCTTCGCATAATTCATCGAGCATCAACGCCGCAATTTTTTCAAGAGAGTCTTGACTTAGGGGCGAAAATACAACAATTTCATCTACACGTGCAATAAATTCAGGTCGCAAAAATTCTTCTAAAGCTTTCATTGCTTTTTCTTTTGATGCATCGGCAACAGTTTTGCCAAATCCCAAAAGATTATCACTTTTTTCACTGCCCGCATTTGATGTCATTACAATAACAGTATTCTCAAAATTAACCGTTCTGCCCTGAGCATCTGTAATTCTACCGTCATCAAGAATCTGCAAAAGGACATTAAGCACATCAGGGTGCGCTTTCTCAATTTCATCAAACAAAATTACGCTGTATGGCTTTCTGCGAACCTTTTCGGTAAGTTGACC
>JAZONB010000014.1:0-1870 GCA_045654305.1 Acutalibacteraceae bacterium
AAATGGCTTACTAATAGCGGACGCCGTAAGGAAATGATTGTTGTTACAAAGGGTGGACATCACGACCTTGAAACCAATAAATCAAGATTGTTTTATAAGGATGTTCGCGAAGACCTTGAAAAAAGCCTTGAAAATTTGCGCACGGATTATATTGATATTTATTATCTTCATAAGGATGATATAAATCAACAGCCTGAAGATTTGATACAGATGCTTAATGATGCTGTAAAAGGTTATGACGTTAGATATCTTGGCGTTTCTAACTGGAGCTTTGACAGAATTAAGCACGCTAACGATTATGCTGCTTCAAAGCAATTAAAGCCGATTATTGCAAGCCAGATACAACACAGCATAGCAAAGGTAAATGTTGCTCCCGATGATATATTTGTTATGAATGACGATGAATATGTTAAATACTGTCAAAGTGAATTAAATGTGTTTGGTTTTTCAGCACAGGCAAAGGGTTTATTTGCAATTTTAGAAGAAAAGGGGAAGGAAAATCTTCCCGAGCTTCATAAAGTCGAGTTTTTAAATGATTATAATTTAAAGCTTTTTGAAAGACTTAAAGAATTGGCAAATAAAAAGAACACCACAGTGTCAACTTTAGTACTTGCGGCACTCATCAATGATTCAAAATTAAATACCTTTGCTCAAATCGGACCTGTGACGGTAGAACAGTTGGAGACTTCTTTAGAGGCAGCAACAGTAAAATTGTCTGACAGTGAAAAGGAATTTTTATTTAACATTTATTAAAAAATAATAGCAAGCAAAAAATCGGTTTTTATTTTCAGTTATATAGGTGAAAGAGGAATTATATGAGTAAAATAATTAATCAATATAAATTTAACGATATGACCGTAAGCTACATACTTAATGATAAAAATAGGGCGCTTATGGTTATATTACCGATATCTAAAAATGTAACGCTTTTGAGTGAAAAAAATATCGAGACTTATAATAATTCTTCTTTGGTACATTTACAGCTTACAAGCCACAATTCCGGTATGCTTTCAAATAGTTTTAAATTTAGTGAAACACTTTCACTTTTAAAATTTAAAGAGCAGTACACCGAGGAAACCAAGGAAAGCATAACGGTTATAACTGTTGAAGAGTCAGATGACGGGTTTGGTATCCGTCATAGACTTTGTTGGCAAAAAAACGAAAACGGATTTGAAGTCAATACAGAATTTTATAATAACAGTGGTAGGGAATTAGAACTTGAGTATTTGACAAGTGTTTCCTTAGATGCTTTGAGCCCTTGTCTCGATGATGAGGGAAGTAAAAATTTAGTCTTTCACCGATTTAAGACAGGTTGGTGTATGGAAGGTTTGCATCAGGCAAATACACTTACAGAGTTAGGATTGGAGCGTGCGTGGGCAACCTCTGCCGAAAGTCTTAAATTTGGTGCGGTAGGAACACGCTCTGTGCGCGAATATCACCCATACGGCGCTGTGGAAGATATCAAAAACGGAATTATATGGGGAGCATATCTCGCTCATAATGCTTCATGGCAGATGGAACTTACACGTATCAATGACGCAGTTTCGCTTTCTGTAGGTCTTGCCGATAGTGTTACGGGAGTTTGGACTAAAAAAATTGCTAATGGTACAAGCTTTATTTCACCAACAGCTATGGTATCTGTGGCAAATGGAAGTATAGCAGAACTGTCAAACAGGTTGCTTTCAATGCGCCACAAAGCGATAGATGCTTACGGCGAAGAAGGCATGCCGATAACCTATAACGAATTTGCGACTACTTGGTGTTATCCGTCTGAGAACAAAATGTTGGAAGTGGCTGACATTTTAAGCAAAGGCAAGACAAAATATATGGTCGTGGATGCCGGATGGTTTAAACCGTATATGGCTACAGG
>JAZONB010000015.1:0-3170 GCA_045654305.1 Acutalibacteraceae bacterium
CTTTTCCTCTTTGCTAAACTTTCTGTGTGGTATTCCTTTCTTGCCCATTGTTTCACATCCTTTCCAAATCCATTATACTACGAAAAAGTAGACACCCACACTTTTGTGAGTGTCTACTTTTATTTTACAGGTGCACAGTGAGCATCACTGCGCTGTTTCTGTTTTTATGGCCGCTGAGCAATGCACCGGGTGATGCATTGGCGCAGGCGCCAGCTGAGATGATGGACAAAGGACTCGTTTTCTTGCAGAAAATTGAAGCAATCCACGCCCTTTTGCAAGGATACAATGCAGGTATACACCGTATGCAAGGTGCGAATTTCCTGGGGAGCCCGCCGAATGTGTGCCGCCACCATGGGCAAATAGCTGCGGACAAGGGCGTCCCGGGCAGCCGCATCCCCCTCTGCCATGCGCTGCGCAAGCTCGATTTCCTCGGTACGGCTCAAATGCCGAATGCCACTGACTTGAGAGAAAAAATCCTCCACGCTTATAAATAGCATAGGCTTCTCCTTGACGTGATTAAGGCAAATTATCCTCGATAAAAGGTCTGATTACAATGTCGTGGACGCAGCCATCTTCATTTTCTATGCAGGTTTTAATCATCTTGGCCACGGTTTCCGGCTTCAGATAGTTGTGATTGGCCACCGCTCTGAAGTTGGTATCCACGCCGCCGGGATATACATTGCACACGCCGACATGATCTTGTTTTGCTTCTTTGGTAAGGATTTTGCTGATGCCCTCCAGGGCATCTTTGGAGGCACTGTAGCTTCCAGTCATGGGATTGTTAAAAAGACAGCAACTGCTTAAGATATTCACAACCAAACCCCTTTGTTTTTCTGCCATAAGGGGATAAAATTCCTGAATCATGCCAACTGCACTGACACAGTTCAGTTCAAACATATACCGCAGATCGTCCAGGTTAATATCCACAATTTTGTCTTTTTTTGTATTGGCACCGGCGTTGTTAACCAGTACGTCCACGCTGTGAAATTCTTTTTTCACATTTTCACAAAAGGTGTGACGTTTTTCTTTATCGGTAATATCGAAACACTGGGAATAAACATGGCAGTCCCCCAATTCCTGCGTCAGTTGTTTCATTTTTTCTTCACTTCTTCCGCAAAGAGCCAGGTTGTATTCTTTTGATAAGAGGGTTGCCAATGCTTTTCCAATGCCATCTGTTGCACCGGTGATGATTACTGTTTTTTTCATGCGTGTAAACCTCCCAGAACCCTGCAAATTCTAAGTTTATTATAGGGGAAGTATCTGCGAAAATCAAGAAACACTGCGTATAAATCCTACCCGTTTACAGATACTAACATCGTAATTTGTAACAACAACGAGATAGATATATATGAAAGCTACTGGTATCGTCCGCAGAGTGGAGGATTTAGGGCGTATTGTGGTCCCCAAAGAGATCCGCCGCTCCCTCCGCATCCGCGAGGGGGGCCCCTCACTGACAACATTGACACCAATCGACCGATTTTGCATGGCAATACATAGTGTGGTGGAAAGATATAAAAACAGAAGTTTAATTTTGTCATTACTGCACGTTCTCTTTTGCTTGACAAAGTTTAGAAAAACAGTATACTTATTAGGTGGGATTTTATATTAAAGGTGGTAATCGAAATGGTGTGTAAAAATTGCAAAACAGAATTTAACGGACAATTTTGCCCTACTTGTGGAAAAAAAGCAGAAAATAAATTATTTGATAAATTAAAGGGAATTATGCATGATGAATCAGAAAATATTGTTTCCGTTTTAGGTAATAATATAGCACAAACTTTTATTTCTACTGGAGTGTTGGGAAACGGGTTTGCTATTCTATCTGATAAAAGAGTGTATTTTAAAGGTAAGTGTTTAATCAGAAAAGGCAGAGGATTTTACAGTAAAATTGAAGAGAAATCTGTTGATATTAAAGATATTACAGGAACAGGATTTGTACATAATAAAGCAACGTGGGCAAAAGTTTTGCGAATAATAGCTTTGGTATTTTCTATATCCGCATCTGTTTTAATGCCATTAATGTTAATCGTTGGAGCAGTGCCTATTGTAGAACTTCCTGAAGTTATATTAGCAGTTGGCTTTTATTGGGGATTATATGTATTGTGTAGTTTTCTTTATAAACGGTATAACTATTCTGCTTTTGAAATATCCTATGCAGGTGGCGGAATAGCTTTTGATATGCATTGGATAAACCAAGTAGAATCACATGAGTTTCAAAGGGAATTAAATTTGTTAAAAGACAAAATTAAATCAACTGCGAGCACAACTGATATTAATCAACAAGAAAGAAAAATGAAAGCGAACACAGATTCTATTCCTGAACAGTTAAAGCAATACAAAGAATTATTGGACAGCGGTATAATTACCGAAGAAGAATTTAATGCAAAGAAAAAAGAATTATTAGGCTTATAATATTAAACAGTATAAAACTCCTTTGTTGACAGATAATAACAGTGTTATCAAATCAACAAAGGAGTTTTTATATATGAAAGCAACAGGAATCGTGCGCCGTATTGATGATTTGGGAAGGGTTGTTATTCCCAAAGAAATACGCCGTGTTATGCGAATCCGTGAAGGTGACCCCTTGCTGACAACATTGACACCAATCGACAGGTTTTGCTGGGCGATACATAGTGTGGTGGAAAGAGCGATGCAATACTCTTGATTTTTAAAAAACGATATGATATATTTTCTGTACCGAGTATTTCAGCAGCGGCAGCAGACGACATTTTATTATGTGTACTGTTCGAGCCTCCCTGCTTGACAGGGCGCCCAACTATGGCGGACTGCTGTTTGCTCGGTATTTTTTATTTCATAGTATAAATCTTCCCCTTTTACAAATAATAGCATCGTAATTTGTAAAATGATTGTAGGCGTAAAAGCCTCCCTTGTGCAAAGGGAGGTGGCACGGCGAAGCCGTGACGGAGGGATTGTAATGTATCGACAAAGACAATCCCCCAGTCAGAAATCAAAGATTTCTGCCAGCCCCCTTTACACAAGGGGGCCTTTACGAAGGCCTGCAGATACGAAAAGGAGAAAGATATACTATGAAGGCTACTGGCTTTGTCAGAAGAGTGCACGATATGGGGAGAATTGTAATCCCTAAAGAAATCAGAAGAACCCTCAAGATTCGAGTAGGGGACCCCTCATATACAACATTGACACCAATC
>JAZONB010000016.1:0-4917 GCA_045654305.1 Acutalibacteraceae bacterium
TATCGTTTGAACTAAATAATTATTAGTACAATTATTTAATATATTTTAAATTTTAAAAAATATATAAAGGAGTATCATTATGGTAAACTGGTTAGATAATGCGATTTTTTATGAAATTTATCCCCAATCCTTTAAGGATACTAATGCGGATGGAATAGGAGATTTTGCAGGTGTTGAAGAAAAACTTCAATATGTAAAGGATTTAGGGTGTAATGCAATTTGGATGAATCCTTGCTTTATGTCACCTTTTGGAGATGCAGGATATGATGTTTCTGATTTTTATAAGGCAGCACCAAGATACGGCACCAATGCCGATTTAAAGCGTATTTTTGATAAAGTGCATGAACTTGGTATGCATATTTTTATTGACCTTGTTGCAGGTCATACTTCAGTTGAACACGAGTGGTTTAAACAGTCTATGAAAGCTGAAAAAAATGAGTTTACTGATAGATATATCTGGACTGACAGTGTATGGGATGAATCCGAGGGTTTTGGAAATATCAGAGGAATATCAGATAGAAACGGCACTTGCGCCGTAAATTTTTTTTCACATCAGCCAGCATTAAATTACGGTTTTTACAAACCTGACCCTACTAAAAAATGGCAACAATCGGTTGATGATGAGGGACCTAAAGCAACCCTTGAAGAACTTAAAAACATAATGCGTTTCTGGCTTACAATGGGGTGCGACGGTTTTAGAGTTGATATGGCTTACTCACTTGTCAAAGGCGATGAAAACGGCAAGGGCACTATCGCTTTATGGAAAAAAATCAGAAAGTTTTTAGACGAAGAATTTCCGCAGGCGGCTATTATCAGCGAGTGGGGAGAACCCGATAAATCTATAGAAGGCGGTTTCCATATGGACTTTTTACTCCATATCGGTGAGTCACATTATACCGACCTTTTCAGATGTGATGAACCCTTCTTCTCTTCACGAGGCCAAGGTGATGCTTATGAATTTGTAAAGTATTATACAAAGCTTTATGAAATGACAGGAAAAAAAGGACTTATTTGTATTCCCTCAGGTAATCACGATATTGACAGATTGGCAAGAAGATTATCTCAGGAAGAAATGAAGATTGTATTTGCATTTCTTTTGTCAATGCCCGGTGCGCCGTTTATTTATTACGGCGATGAGATCGGTATGAGATATATTGAAAATCTCACCTCGGTTGAGGGTGGCTTTGATAGAACAGGTTCACGTTCTCCTATGCAATGGGATAACGGAGTGAACGCAGGCTTTAGCGAGGCTTCAAAGGAAATGCTTTATGTTCCTATTGATGAAAGCCACGACAGACCAACTGTTTCAGCACAGATAAATGATGAAAACAGCCTTTACAACGAGGTTAAAAAGCTTAACGAAATCCGTTTGAATCATTCTGCATTACAGAGTTACGGTGATATTGAATTTGTTTATTCTGAAAAGAATAAATATCCTTTGGCTTATATGCGTAGTAGTGATGACGAATGCATACTTGTTATAATAAATCCATCTGAAAAAACAGTTAAAATTCCTTTTGACAAGGCCTTAAAATCTGTGATTTATTCAAATGGCGAAGATGTAGAAGTTGCTGATAAAGAGTTGATTATTCCCGGAAAATTTGCAGGGTATTTTAGCATTTAATTTGTAGTGCTAACTGTCCAAAACTTTATGATTTATCGTAAAGAGATGTTATTATGCAGGATTATAAAGGTAAGAAAATTTTGTTTATGGGTGACAGTATAACTGCACTTGGTGTTTTGGTTGAGTATTTCAATGAAATTATGGAGCCTAAAAAGTTTGTGAATATAGCTGTTAGCTCTGCAACCTGGAAGGATAATGCAAACACAGTATATGACGGAAATCCGCTATTTAACGGCCCTGATATGAATGTGCATAATACTGTTTGTAATCAAGTTAAAAAAATTGTTGCGCGGCAAGGATGACTCAAATACAAATTATAAATATAATTCTGATTATGATGATTTTGATATTATACTTGTTTCTGCCGGAACTAATGATTGTGGAATTGAAGAAATAGATAATATCGAAAAAGAAATATATAGTCAATTTTTCGATGGGAATAATTATTTACTTCCGCTTGATAAAGTTAATTGCAAAACAATGGCAGGAGCAATGCGGTACACTTATGAACATTTGAACAGAATGTATCCTGATGCGATTATTTGCTTCTATTCACCGATTCAGGGAGCGGAAGATATAAGATCATATTATTCAATTATAAAGGAGAAAATTATTATGAAAACAATTAAGGAAAAAAGCTTGTAGTAGGAGCGGATTTTGCAGGCTTCCCACTTAAAGAGGCAGTTTGTGAACACCTTAGAAATAAGGGTTGGGAAATTGAGGATTTGGGAGTGACGGTTAACAGTGACCCTAACGATACAGATAATATGTTCCATCGTGTGGGTCTTCGTGTTGGTGCTAAAATTAGCGAGGGAGAATATGAAAGAGCACTTCTGTTTTGCGGTACAGGTACGGGAATACATATTGCGGCAAGTAAATGTCCTCATGTTCATGCAGGTGTAGTTGAAAGCGTACCGGCGGCATTACGAGCAATAACCGGTAATGGTGTTAATGTTCTTGCTATGGGTGCTTTTTATGTTGCTCCTCAAATGGGCTGTGATATTGCGGATGCTTATCTTAATGCTGAGCTTGGTAGCGGTTATGAATGGTGGTACAATTTTTATGAATTCCACAAGTTGGCTATTGATGAATTAGAGGCTTTTAATTACGATGAGTTTAAGGCTAATGGTTTTAAAGTTAACAAATTAGGAGATTATCCTTTAAAATTGGAAACAAAACCTGAATAAGCAATATTAATGTTGTCTTAAAAGTATATATAAGTTCACAATTAGGAGAAAGTAAAATGGAAAAAAATATTTTCGAAACTTTAAATGCAAAACCGATTTGGCTGAATGAAAACAAGGTTAATCATTATGTTGATTTTAAAACCGAATTTGTTTTAGAAGATGTTGCGGATGAAGCTAAGCTTTATATTGCGGTTGATACCGAATATGTTGTATTCATTAACGGACAGTTTGTTGATATGGGAGCTTACGATGATTTCCCAAACAATAAGTCGTATGATGTTCTTAATATTTCAAAATATCTTGTTAAGGGCGAAAATGAACTATTTATAATCGGTTATGCACAGGGTATAGGTAGTTTTCAGTACATTAAAGGAACTCCTTTTATAATTTTTTCTTTAGTTAACGGAGATTTTGTTTTAAATAGTAATGAAAAAATTTTTTGCAGAGAAAACCCGTATTACAAATCGGATGAAGTCGAGTTAATCTCTATGCAAATGGCATATACCTTTGAATATGATGCATCTAAAGAAGAAACCGCATGGAATATGGCTACCCTTGTTGACCCCGAAACTGTTTCGAAAAAATTCTATGAACGCCCAATAAAGAAATGTGTATTTGAAACTAAAAGCACAAGTATAATCAAAGCCCAAGGAACCATCATCAGAAGAACAGCCGAAAGCGCAACAACATCAGAACATATAAAAACCGATTATATGTCAACTATTTACCCATCAAAGTTTTTTAATCTCGAAAAACCAATGTATATGCAAAGTTTAGAAAATAATGTTGTTTTGTGGAATGAACAAACTAAAGAAGAAAAAATAGCTGTTTTTGATAAAAAAGCTGATTCTGATGGCGTTTATTTAATTATAGATTTAAAGAAAATGCAGGCAGGATTGTTGGAATTAGAACTTACCGCTAACAAAGGAACCGTTATTGAAATTGCTTATGGCGAATGTTTAGATGATATGCGTGTTAGAGCAGGTAATCCTCGTAGCGTGGGTAAATATATTTGTAAAGACGGTTATCAGAAATTTACACACTACTTAAAGAGATTAGCCGGCAGATACATACAGCTTCACTTTACCGATATTCAAGATACTATTAAATTAAACTATTGCGGATTAATACCGATGTTATATCCGGTAAATGTAATTCCGCTTAATTCTAAGGATAGATTATTTAAAAAGATTTATGACGTTGCAGTAAATACCCTTAGAACATGTATGCACGAGCATTACGAGGATTGCCCAATAAGAGAGCAAGGTTTATATGGTTTTGATGGTTTGAATCAAATGATTTTTGGTTACTATGCTTTTGGTGAAACCGATATGCCACGTGAGGGTATACGCTTGCTTGCGGAAGGTCTTACTGATTTAGGACTTATTCCGCTTTGTGCTCCGAGTGAGTGGAAAGAAAGTATACCAATGTTTACCATAGCGTGGGTTTTTGCTCTTGAACAGTACTATATACATTCTAATGATGTGAAATTCATAAAGGAAATGTATCCAACTCTAAAAAATATTATTAATACATTTAAAAGTTGGGTTAAAAATGGAATTATAGAAACACCTTTTGGAAATGATGTTTGGAATTTCTATGACTGGGATTACGGTCTTGAAGATAATGAGAGAGTTGAAAAAGTTAATGAGGGCAAGGTAAGAATTGATGCTCCACTTAATTTCGGTTTTTGCGCAATGCTTAAGACTGCGGTAAAACTTGCAAAAGCTATAGGTGAAAATGAAGAAGTTGAGGGATATGAAGAACTTTATGAAACAATAAAGATTAACGCTCATAATAAATTATATAATGCCGAAAAGGGCTTGTATGTAACATATATTGGTGGAACATATCCTGAGCATTACTGTGAATTGTCACAAGCTTTGGCTTTAATGAGTGGCGTTAATGATGATGAAAATTTAAGGGAGAAGCTTGCAAATAAAAACAACGGTCTTATAAAAACTAACTTAAGTCTTATGTATTATAAATATGAGGCATTACTCCAGAATCCCGAAAAGCATTTGCCATTTATATTAGATGAAATAGAAGAAATTTGGGGAAATATGGTATATAATGGTGCAACAACATTCTGGGAATCCAAACTCG
>JAZONB010000017.1:0-6037 GCA_045654305.1 Acutalibacteraceae bacterium
CGATGCTCTTAAATATGCCAAGGAGCTTCAAAAAATGGGTGCTAAGAATGTACTGGTATCCCTTGGTAAAGACGGCGCGGTTTTGCTCAATGAAAACGGTAAGGAATATGTTATATCCGCTTGTACAGGAAAGGCTGTTGACAGTGTTGGCGCAGGAGATTCAATGCTTGCGGGTTTTGTTGCAGGGTATATTTTGAATGGGGATTATAATTATGCATTAAAGTTAGCGACCGCATCAGGCTCTGCAACAGCTTTTACTCGAGGTCTTGCTAAAAGGGAAGATATAGAAAAACTGATGAACGAACTGATATAATTTAATTTTTATTAACATTTTCAAATGCTTTGTGTTTTATAATATTTATGGAAGGAGCAATGCACTATGAATTTCAGATACAGGCTTATGCAATTTATGTCGGGAAGATACGGTTCTGACAGTTTGACGAATGCCTTGTTTATTTTTGCGGCGATAGTATCCTTTATAAATATTTTTGTAAGGTCTTGGCTTATTCAACTTTTAGTATATGCTTTAATATTTTTTGCTATTTTTAGGGTTTTGTCCAGAAACATTGAGGTAAGACGGAGAGAAAATCGCTTTTTTAATGAAAAGGTGAATGTTTTTAAAAGTAAAGTAGAGCTTTATAAGAGCCAAAAGAATGATAAGTTTCATGTGTATAGAAAATGTCCTGCCTGTAAGGCTGTTTTAAAACTGCCTCACAGGATAGGTGAGCATACTACTGTTTGCCCTCGCTGCAGCAAGGAATTTAAAGTTAAGGTGAGAAAATAAGTTGTTAACCCACGCTAAGTAGCGTGGGTTTTCTCTTTAAAAAAGTTTGACAACGTATAGTGACTAATGGTATAATAATTCTGTTTGAAAGGTGGGATAAAATGCGGCTTTTATGCATTGGTGATGTTTGCTCACAAGGCGGTTGTGAAAAAGTACGCTCTACACTGCCTTTTCTTAAAAAGGAGCATAATATTGATGTCGTTATAATTAACGGTGAAAATTCTGCTGACTCAAACGGTGTAACACCCTATAGCGCAGATTATCTTTTTGCCTGCGGAGCGGATGTTATAACAGGTGGTAATCATTCTTTCAGAAATGAATCGATTATTGATTATTTGGATTCTAATAAGTTTATTTTGCGTCCGCATAATCTACCTGATGCTCAAAGCGGAAGAGGGTACTGCCTTTTGGATATGGGCAGATACACCGTGGCTGTGATTAACCTTTCGGGTACGATTTATCTTGAAAGGCTAAAGGCGTCTAATCCTTTTTTGTGCGCTGATGAGTTAATTGAAAAGGCAAAATTGGATGGAGCTGATATAATTGTCGTAGATTTTCACGCCGAAGCTACGAGTGAAAAGCGCGCTTTGGGACTTTATCTTGACGGCAAGGTATCGGTTGTTTTCGGTACGCATACACACATTCAAACAGCAGATGATACCATTCTGCCTTTAGGTACGGGTTATATAACCGACCTTGGAATGACAGGACCCGAAAACTCGGTTTTAGGGGTTAAGAGTGAAATAATCATTAACCGATTAAAATCGGGGGATATGTCTAAATTCGAGATGGCAGACGGAAAGTGTCAGCTCAATGGCTGTATATTCGAAATTGATATTAAAACCGGTAGAACTGTTTCTACCGAGCGAATTATTATTTAAACGGAGTTATTAAATGAAATTTAAACGACTGCTGTGCTGTTTTTTGATTTTTTGTTTGCCTATCACGGTTATAGGGTGTAGTGAAAAAACTCAAACACTATCAAATGATGAGGAAATAACCGAATTGACCGATGAAGCAATAGCGAAGAGAGATTATTTAACATTACTATATTCTTCGGCTGACAGTTTTAATCCGTACACCTTAAAAACTGATGTTAACCGCCAAATTGTTAAACTTATCTATGAGCCGCTTATAAAGGTTAACGATAGGTTTGAACCTGTAAATGCATTAGCGAATTCGGTTAAAATTAAAGATGATGTGTGTACCGTGACGCTTAAAACTGCAAAGTTTTCGGATGGCACGCCTGTTACGGCAAATGATGTGATTTATTCATATAACCTTGCTAAAAATTCGGCTACTGTTTATGCAGATAAGCTTTATGAAGTGAGCTCGGTTTCAGAGAAAAACGGTAAGATTGAATTCAAACTTGTTAAAAACGACCCTTATTTTGCCAATGTTCTTGATTTCCCAATTATAAAAGAGGGTAGTGATACTAAGACGGATGCCGACAGCGTAAGCCTTCCTCCGATAGGTTGTGGGAGATTCAAACTTAATGAAACCAAAGACGGCTTAGTATTAAACGAGGGTTATTACGGAAAAATCAAACATATCAAAGAAGTTAAACTTATAAATGCGCCTGATAAGGAGTCGGTAGCTCATTATACGGAAATTGGCGCAGCGGATATGTATTTTACAGAGATTTCAGACGGTAACATTACGAGAATGAGCGGAAAACGTCAGGAGATTAACCTTAATAATTTAGTTTATATCGGCATCAACCAAAATTTTGCTCCGCTTAATCAGGCGACGTTAAGGCAGGCAATCTCTTCGGCTGTTGACCGTGTGAAGTTTTGCGAACGGGCTTATTACAATAATGCATTAGCCGCAAATGGATTTTTTCACCCTGTTTGGAACGAAACAAATTCGGTGCAAAATTTAGAAATTACAGCAAACAACCAAATAACTATTGAGAATTTAGAAGAAATAGGTTATAATAAATTAAATAGCGACGGATTAAGGGTAAATAAGAACGGTATACCGCTTAAATTCACCTTGCTTGTAAATTCTCAAAACCGTATACGGGTAATGGCGGCAGGTGTAATTGCCGACCAACTAAAATCTGTAGGTATTGGTATTACTGTTGTGGAAAAAACATATTCCCAATATATTGAGGCTTTGAGTAGCGGAAGCTTTCAGCTTTATTTGGGTGAGATTAAAATAACAGATAATATGGACATATCACCCTTGCTTATAAGCGGAGGTTCTGCGGCTTACGGGTTACCGAATGTCACTGTCTCCAAAAATGAAGATGAAACTCAGAGTGATATACAAGCAAAACCCCAAACTGCGCCCTCGCAAACTGTTTTAACCGAGTTTTATAAAGGTAACGCAACTATAAAAGATGTGGCTTCGGTTTTGCAAACTGATATGGCAGTAGTACCGTTGTGTTTCAGAACAGGACTACTTTTCTATAACAGTAGTATTAAAAATGTAAAAAATTCCTCTTTGGGAGATATTTATTTTTCCATTGAGTCGTATTTAATAAATTGAAAGGTTAGTGTGGTTTTATGATAGCTTATGAAACAAGACTTGGTACCATTGATATTTCCGAAGGTTATCTTTCCAAACTTATAGGAAACGAGGTTACATCTTGCTTTGGTGTTGTTGGTATGGTTCCCAGCAGCAATAAGCAGAGATTATTTAATAAATTAACAAGAGAAGAATCTATTGATACAGGTATTAAAGTATCAGGAAATGCCGATTTCGTTGCAGTTGAGCTTCATATTGTTGTTACCTACGGTATGAATATTAACGCCATTGCCGAAAGCATTACAGAAAAGGTTAAATATGTTGTGAAAGAAAAAACCGGGATTACTGTTGACAAGGTAATTGTCAAGGTAGACGGTATTAAAGAATAATTTCAAATTTACGTGGTAATTATTTTACCCCTTTAAGGAGTGTTATATTTTGATAAACGGCGATATATTGCGCGATGCAATGATTTCCGCAACAAATAATCTTGCGAATAACAGAAAGCAAACTGATGATTTAAATGTCTTTCCGGTTCCTGACGGTGATACAGGTACTAATATGTCGATGACACTTAGCAATTCCGCAAGAGAACTTGAAAAACTAAGCGGAGAAACTGCAGGTAAGGTGGCATCTGTTAATGCATCTGCTTTACTAAGAGGTGCCAGAGGAAACTCAGGTGTTATCACGTCCCTCTTATTCCGTGGTTTTGCCAAGGGAATAGGGGAAGATGAGTTCGTGACTTCTGAGAATCTTGCAAATGCTTTTGCATTTGGCGTTGAAGCTGCCTATAAGGCAGTTATGAAGCCTACAGAGGGTACGATTTTAACCGTTGCAAGGGTTGCGAGTGAATATGCTAAAAAGGCATTTGAGGACGGCAAAAACGAATTAGAGGTTTTTGAAAGTGCTATTGAGGGTGCCGAGATAGCTTTAGCAGAAACCCCCGAACTTTTACCTCAGCTTAAAAAAGCAGGTGTTGTCGATGCCGGCGGTTTTGGATTTGTTTTAATCCTTAAGGGTATGCTTTCCGTATTCAAAGATGGTGTTATTATAAAAGGCAATAATGCTGAGATTACTGATGACGAGGAAGAAACCTCAAGAAATGCGGCAGGCGAATTTGAAACCGAGATTACCTTTACCTACTGCACAGAGTTTATCGTTAACAGAAATCCCGAGTGCGATAAAGAGCCTAATGACCTTAGAATGTATTTAGAAACCATTGGCGATTGTGTTGTGGTTGTTGATGATGAGGAAATTATTAAGGTTCACGTTCATACCGACCATCCCGGTAATGCTATTGAAAATGCTTTAACACACGGCTCGCTTGTTCATCTTAAAATTGAGAATATGCGTGACCAACACGAAAAGCAAAAGCACGATGCTCAGACGGCTAAAAAGAAGCCTGCAAAGAGTGCCGACAGAACTGAAACCTTTACCCCTGTTGAGCCTACAAATCCTGTTGGATTTGTCTCGGTTTGCGCAGGTGACGGTTTGGCGGATTTATTTAAGGACTTAGGCGTTGATACTATTGTCAGCGGCGGTCAGACAATGAACCCAAGCACAGATGATATTTTAAAGGCTATTGAAACCACTCCTGCCGAAACAGTGTTTGTTCTTCCAAATAACAAAAACATTATTATGGCGGCAGAGCAGGCAATACCGATTTCCACAAGAAAGGTTATAGTTCTTCACACAAGAACGATTCCTCAGGGAATTACCGCTATGCTTTCTTTCGACCCCGATGCAGATGATAATACTAATGCTATCGAAATGCAAAAGGCTGCTGAGAGAATAGCTACTGGACAGATAACCTTTGCTGCACGCGATTCTCAGGCTGACGGTCACAATATTAAAAAAGGCGATTTAATGGCGCTTACAGGCGGCAAAATCACCTTTGTTGATAACGACCTTGAAAGAACTGTGCTTAAACTATTAAAGCAGATGATTAAGCGTGACAGTCAGTTCGTAACCGTTATCTACGGTCAGGATGTAACTGAGGAACAGGCTCAGACCATTGAGGCTGCAATTCAGGAAAAATACGGTCAAAAAACCGAAATCACAGTAATTAACGGCGGTCAACCGATTTATTACTATATAATATCAGTTGAGTAGGTGAATTAACATGGTAACAGCTTCCACCGATATACAGTTTTTAAAGGGTGTTGGTGAAAAGAGAGCTGTTGTCCTAAAAAGTAAGGGCATCGATACAGTCGGTGCCCTTTTGCGTTTTTATCCGAGAGATTATATTGATTGGACTGATATTACCGATATTGCAAAGGCTCCGCTTTTTGAAAATGTTTGTATTAAAGCGAAAGTGATAAGCGTTGAGGCTAGTCAAAAAAGAAGCGGTATCGTGCTTTACAGTATCGTTTGCGAAGACTCGTCCTCGCAGATGACTGTGGTGCTTTTTAACCAGAAATATTTGGCTGAGAGTATGCGTATTGGCAGAGAATATCTTTTTTACGGCAAACTGACGGGCGGTTTTTTGTTCCGACAAATGTCTTCACCTAAGATTGTACCTGTAAACAATAACAGCATAGAGCCTATATATAAAGCAAGTAAGGAAATGTCTTCTAAACAGATAAAAAATCTAATAAAAACTGCTATTAAAGAGGTTAAATTAGATGAAACTATTCCCGAAGAAATAAGGGTTAGTAATAACCTTTGTTCTATTGATTATGCTATCGAAAATATACATTTTCCGTCTTGCAAAGAAGCTTTTTTAAAAGCTCAAAAACGCCTTGTTTTTGAGGAATTATTTGTTTTAAGAACAGGTTTGGC
>JAZONB010000018.1:0-15427 GCA_045654305.1 Acutalibacteraceae bacterium
GTACGCATCTGTGCACGAAGCTTAGCATCCAAGTTTGAAAGAGGCTCGTCAAGTAAGAATACCTTAGGCTCACGAACGATAGCACGACCCAAAGCAACACGCTGACGCTGACCACCGGACAAAGCCTTAGGCTTACGCTCAAGAAGATGCTCAATATCAAGAATGCGAGCAGCCTCTTCTACGCGGCGCTTAATTTCATCCTTCGGAGTTTTACGAAGCTTCAAACCGAAAGCCATATTATCAAATACAGTCATATGAGGATAAAGAGCATAGTTCTGGAAAACCATTGCAATATCTCTATCCTTAGGAGCTACATCGTTAACAAGGCGGTCGCCGATGTAAATCTCACCGTCAGAAATTTCTTCAAGGCCGGCAACCATACGAAGTGTGGTAGATTTACCGCAACCTGAAGGTCCAACCAAAATTATAAATTCTTTGTCCTTAATTTCAAGATTAAAGTCCGAAACAGCAGTAACGCCACCCGGATATCTCTTGTAAACATTGCGAAGTGATAAACTTGCCATTACATAACCCTCCTGAGGTCTTTATTTTCTATATTATTATAACAAACATAAAATCAAAATTCTATGCAAAATATAGCCAATGCTTTATTTCATTTTTTGTAAATGTTGCCCACCGTATTAAAAACTGTGCCTAAAAAAGGATAAAAATAGTTAAAAAGTACTAAATTTCTACAGCTTTCAACTCTGCTCCGGTCAACTCACGACATTCTCCCTCTTTAAGTTCGGACGGTAAAACCAATTTGCCGATACTAACCCTTTTCAACTCATTTACACCAAGTCCCACCACACCAAACATTCGCTTGATTTGGTGGTATTTGCCCTCTCTTATTTCCACTTTGGCAACAAGTGGACTTAAAATGTCAAGCCTTGCAGGAAGACATTTTGTTCCGTCCGCCAAAACAACGCCCTTTGAAAATTCTTCAATCGCAGACTGTGGTATGGGTGCGTCAAGCACAACCTCATACACCTTTTTAATATCACTTTTAGGGCTTATAACTCTATGGGCGAACTGTCCGTCATCGGTAATCAGCAAAAGTCCTGTAGTGTCTTTATCAAGTCTTCCAACTGGCGCTAAATTTGTGCGTTTGAGCTCGGGTGGCACCAAGTCCACTACAGTTTTTCTGTTTTTATCGTTTGAAGCTGAAAGGACACCTTTCGGCTTGTTCATCAGTATATAAACATATTTTTTAAAGCTCACAGCCTGTCCCTTATAAGTAATCTCCGTATTTTCGGGTGAAAATGCGGCGGCAGGGTCCTTAACAATCACACCCGCCACAGATACAAAACCCTTTCTTATATCCGCCTTGGCATTGGTACGGGAAATATTAAGCTGTGATGATATTATTTTATCCAGTCTTTGTAAACTCATAAACACTTACTTTCCAAGCGGAAGCATTTCCCCACACAAACTTGTTTCGGCTATATCTCCGCCTATTATATTGCCTTCATTAACGATTAACGTAAGGTTCTTATCCTGTTTCAAAACAGGATAACTGTAAACTGTTACACATTTCCCCTTGAAACGCGTAAGGTCAAATCCTACTTCTTTTTGCAATTTATTATACTCGTTATAAACATCGCCGAATTCTGAGGGTATCACAGTTTCCTTAGAGGTAAAGTTATTTTGGTCCACTACAACACCGAGCGAGTTTATATAAGCCATTCTTTTTGCGTGGGTAGAACCGTCTATCGCAGATACCTTGAGAGAAAATGTCCACATAGCGCTTAAAAACAAGACCACAACCGCCGAAAGCATAATAAAGAGACCTTTTTTGGTAACAGTTAAAAACAGCTTCATTCTACACCACAATCCCATTATATATTGTGTTGTAATCTTATTAAATTTGCAACCGAATTATTCCTCGATAATGCAAACCGAATGAGCACTAATACCAAGCAATTCACCTGTAAACCCGAGACCCTCCTCGGTTGTTGCCTTAACATTAACTCGGTCGGCAGAAATATTGCAGTCCTCTGCGATGTTTTTTACCATTTCACCGATAAATGATGCTAATTTCGGCTTCTGTGCAATTACGGTAGCATCAATATTAGAAATCTTATAACCTTTTTCTTCTAACAGCGATACACAATGTCTTAACAGTACCCTACTGTCAGCACCCTTGAAAGTCGGGTCAGTATCGGGAAAATGCTTGCCTATATCACCTAAGGCAGCAGCGCCGAGCAAAGCGTCACTCACAGCATGAAGCAAAACATCGGCATCTGAATGTCCTAAAAGCCCTTTTTCGAAAGGTATTTCCACGCCGCCTAAAATCAGTTTTCTGTTTTCACTAAAGCGGTGAACATCATATCCGTGACCTATTCGCATACGCTTCCCTCCAATAGTAACTCTGCCATAGCAATATCGCTCCTAGTAGTTATCTTAATATTACTGCGGTCTCCCTCAACAGTTAAGACCTTAAAGCCTGCCGCCTCCATAATCGAAGTGTCGTCTGTAAAACGTGATAAATCGCCAACCGATTCAACGGCATTTTTAAATTCCTTTATCTTAACCGCTTGCGGAGTTTGAACTGCAACCAAATTACTGCGGTCAAGTGTTTTTTCCACCAAACCGTTTTTATCGGTTTGCTTTACAGTATCAATTATCGGCACAGCGCAGGTCACAGCCGAGGACTGTTTTAACCCCTCAACTACATTTTCTATTACCTTTGTGCTTACCAAAGGTCTTGCACCGTCGTGAATAAGCACGCTTTCCTTATCAATACCTACTCTGGCAAGCCCTTTTAAAACCGATTCCTGACGGCAGTTTCCACCGCAAACAATATCGCTAAGCTTTGAAATATTGTATTTCTCGGTTAACAACTGCATCGAAAAAATATCATCCGCGCGTACGACTAAAATTATATCGGAAATTTTTTCGCACCGTTCAAAAGCCATAAGCGTCCTGATAATAACGGGTAATCCACCAATATGAGCGAGTTGTTTATTAACGCCGTTCATACGGGTAAAACTGCCTGCCGCAACCACTATTACGGGTAGCCCATCACTCTGTGCTTGTGTCAGTTCATAATCTAAGGCTGTTTTGGTAATCATTCCACACCTCATAAAAAAAGAGGCCATTACTGACCTCTTCTGTTTTTTATTATTCCTCGTCCTCTTTAGCGGAGCAGCAGTCGCAGTCGCAGTCGCAATCAAGGTCGAAATCGAATTCAAGGTCGGTACCGCAGTTAGGGCATACCATACCCTCTTCTGCAAGCATATCAGCATCCAAATAGATTACATCGTTGCAAGCGGGACACTCAATTTCATAAACCTCATCATCTTCACAGCAACCGCAGTCGCAGTCATCATCACAGCAATCACAGTCGTCATCATCTTCATAAATGAAGTTTTCTAAACTTGAAAGGTCCTCGTCAACAGCATCGATTTGCTCCATAAGCTCATCGCAACCGTCCTCAATATCGCAAATTTCTTCGGTGATATCGCCCAAAAGATCGATAATAGCGGCGAGGATTTTGCCTTCTTTTGTGCTCTCGTCTAATGAAAGGCCCTCAGCCAAACCTTTAATATAAGCAATCTTCTCACAAATATCCATCATAAAAACTCCTTATGCACGTTCCATATATTCGCCGGTACGGGTGTCAATTCTAACCATATCGCCTTCGTTAATAAACAAAGGAACACGAATTTCAGCACCGGTTTCAACAGTAGCAGGTTTAGTAGCGTTTGTTGCAGTGTTTCCTGCAAAGCCGGGGTCGGTCTGGGTTACAGCTAACTCAACAAATGTTGGAGGCTCAACACCGAAAACATTTCCCTTGTAGGAAAGGATTTTGCAAACCATGTTTTCCTTAACAAATTTAAAGTTGTCGCCAACCTCGCTTGCGTTAATCGGAACCATATCATAGGTTTCCTGGTCCATAAAGTAGTAAAGGTCGCCGTCAGCGTAGGAATACTCCATATCCTTTCTCTCAATGTATGCTGTAGGGAATTTAGCGGTGGGGTTGTATGATTTTTCAATAACCGCACCGGTAATAACATTCTTAGTTTTTGTTCTTACAAAAGCGGCACCTTTACCGGGTTTTACATGTTGGAATTCAACAACCTGAAGAACGTTACCGTCTTCCTCAAAGGTAACACCGTTTCTGAAATCGCCTGCACTTATCATAATTTTTATTCCTCCGTATGCAGAATTTTATTATACATAATTATTATATAGACAAAGCCATATTTTGTCAAGTTTTAAAAGGCATTTTTGATATAGTTAAGATGGTATGTGTTATCCGCTTTAACCAACACCTCAGCAACATCAAATCTTGGTTGTAATTCATCCGCAATTTGGGTTTTCGACAGGTAATCTTCGGCAGTTAACATCATTCGTCTTATTTTATGAGAATCCACAGCCTCTTTAGGGGAAACTATAGAATTTTCACGCCTTGTTTTAACCTCAACGAACAGAAGAAGAGCGTCCTTTTGAGCGATAATATCTATTTCACCAAATCTCGAAATATAATTTCTTTTGATGATAGTATGCCCATTTTTTCTAAGAAAAGCGGCAACCATATCCTCGCCCTTTTTACCGGCAACACCTAAATTCATAATTTTCCACCCAAAAGCTTTTTAAGAAAGGACGGACGGTGGATAGGCGACATACCGTACTTTAAAATAGCATCTGTATGTTCTTTTGTGCCATACCCCTTGTGCTTTTTAAAATTATATTCGGGATATTTCTTATCTTCTTCGAGCATTAAGCGGTCACGGGTGACCTTTGCAAGAATTGACGCTGCCGCAATAGATGCCGATTTTGCATCCCCTTTAACCACAGTTTCACAAGGTACTGTTATATCAGTAGGCACACGGTTTCCGTCAATTAGTGCGAAATCAGCAGGGATATTTAAGCCCTCAATAGCTCTGTTCATAGCAAGATATGTGGCATTAAGAATATTATGCTCCTCTATCTCCTCAACGCTTGCAAATGCAATAGAATAGCTTAAAGCTTTTTCTTTTATAATGGGGAAAAGTTCTTCCCTTTTCTTTTCGCTAAGCTTCTTAGAGTCGTTAAGGCCCTCGATTTCCTCACCGAGAATTACTGCTGCCGCACAAACAGGGCCGGCTAAGGGTCCTCTGCCCGCCTCGTCAACTCCGCAAACAGCAGAAAAGCCCTTTGCTTTTATTTCATTTTCAATAGAAAAATCAGGCATTTTATTCCGCCCTTTCAAGGGTTATTAAACCGATTTTGCAGTTTCGGTATTCTTCGAGCAGCATATTAGCGGCTCTTTCGGTGTCAGTTTCGCCGCCACGGATTACCATACCCCGTTTTTTACCTATTTGACAAAGCAAATCGTAGCTGTCGCACTCAAAATCAAGCTCACCGTAACGCTCTGTCAACTTTTCGGGATACCTCTCCTTTAAAATTTCAAGCAGCCGCATAGCCAAAAGCTCGGTGTCTAAGATTCTGTCCTTAACCGCTCCCGTAAAGGCTAAATGCTCACCCACAGTCTGGTCCTCAAATTTAGGCCACAAAACGCCTGGGGTGTCAAGCAACTCTAACTGACGGTCAATAGTAAACCATTGGTTTCCTCTTGTAACTCCGGGTCGGTTTTCGGCCTTAGCTCGGGTTTTGCCCGCAATACGGTTGATGAATGTAGATTTGCCGACATTCGGAATTCCCACAACCATAACTCTTAGCGGTTTTCCAACCATACCCTTGCTTTGATAGTATTCGAGTCTCTCTGCCAAAACAGTTTTAACCGTGGTTTTAAATTTATCTATTCCCTTACCGCTCTTACAGTCAAGAGGTATTGCGGTAATATTCTGCTTTTTATAGTGGTTAATCCATTCCTCTGTGACAGCCTTGTCCGCCATATCGCATTTATTCAGTAAAATTATATGAGGCTTGCCCGAAATGAGCTGTGCAATTTCGGGGTTGCGTGAGCTTATCGGTATTCTCGCATCAACAACCTCTGCCACAGCATCAATAAGGGGCAAAATTTCCGCCATTTTTCGGCGGGTTTTAGCCATATGCCCCGGAAACCACTGTATGCTTTGAGTATTATCTGACATATTATTTAAGTTCTCCTATTTGATTAAAGGGGAAAAAACGGTAAACGGCGTGGCCTAAAACATATCGATTATCCACAATTCCGCCTTTTCCGATTACGGAAAAACGGCTGTCAAGAGAATCGGCACGGTTGTCACCCAAAATGAAAATATGACCTTTCGGCACATAAATTGGAAACTCAACGTCGCCCATTTTGTTGGTAGGTGAGCCTAAATAGTCCTCCTTTAACGGGGTGCCGTCTACATAAACTATACCTTTTTCAAAATCAATATCAACCGTCTGTCCGCCAACGGCAATTACGCGCTTGATAATAGGCTCCTGACTTTCATTCTCACCCTCGGCTGAGTTTGTTATGTTGCGAGAAACCACCACAATATCACCCTGACGAGGTTCATAGTTTAAATTTGTTATGATAACCTTGTCCCCGTTATGAAGTGTGTTGAGCATAGAATTACCGCTGATGGTAGCAACTCTGAAAAAGAAGCTGAATACCAAAACAACACAAATTATTGCAACACTTAAAACCTCAAGCCACTCCAAAAACTCTTTACTAGGAGAAGTCTTAATCTGAGGCTGTTCTTCTTCAATATCCTCAAAAGACGATTTGTCTATACTAAATCCGTCACTATACAACTTTTCCTTTTCAAAATTACTCATACTTTCACTCCCTTCACGAGGTAAAAAATAAAGGAGGGCAAGGTAAAAAAACCGTAACCCTCCTCAATTTTTGATTAATTAGATTAATTCCTTAACCTTAGCAGCCTTACCAACTCTGTCACGGAGATAATAAAGCTTAGCTCTGCGAACACGACCCTTGCGAACAAGCTCAACCTTAGCAACTGAGGGTGAGTGTACAGGGAATACACGCTCAACACCGCAACCGTAAGCTACACGGCGAACAGTAAATGTTTCTGCGATTCCACTGTTGTTCTTAGCGATAACGGTTCCTTCAAAAATCTGAATTCTTTCCTTCTCGCCTTCCTTAATTCTAACATGTACCTTAACAGTACTACCGATAAGAATTTCGGGAACGTCTGCTTTGAGCTGACTTTGTGCAATTTCCTTAATAGCGTCCATTAGTTTTTCCTCCTTACTTTTTTGCAGATGTTCATAAGGAAAACCTCAGAGGACCACCCGTTTCAATGTCGAATTTTCGGCATGAACCCGCTTGATAAGGACTCAAGCGAACTAAATGCTCAAAGATTATAACACATTGCATTTAAAAATGCAAGCATTTTTTGCAAAAACAATAATTATTTTGCGAGTGCCAAGGTATCTCTTGCAATAGCAAGCTCTTCATTGGTGGGTATAACATAAATGCTAACCTTACTGTCATCAGTAGAAATCTTGTTTTCGCCACGTTTAGCATTTGCCTCGTCATCGATAAATGCGCCGAGGTACCCTAGGTTTGCGCAAACCTCTTTACGCAAGGTAGCATCGTTTTCACCGATACCGCCTGTGAATACAATAGCATCAACGCCGTTCATAGCAGCAGCATAGGAGCCGATGAACTTGGTGATTTGATAACGTTGCATATCAAGAGCCAACTGAGCTCTCTCGTTGCCCTCTTTAGCAGCCGCAACAACGTCACGGTTGTCGTTAGAAACGCCCGACACACCTAAAATACCCGATTCTTTGTTAAAGATACGGTTAATATCAGCAGGGCTGAGGTTTTCTTTCTCAGCAATATAGGTAACAGCAGAGGGGTCAAGAGTACCTGTACGGGTGCCCATCATAAAGCCGTCAAGAGGGGTAAAGCCCATAGAGGTGTCTACACACTCACCACTGTTAACTGCAGAAATGGAACAGCCGTTTCCTAGGTGACAGGTAATGATTTTAATATCCTTTTTATCCTTGCCCATTATTTCAGCACAGCGGTCACTTACAAACCAATGAGATGTGCCGTGAGCACCATATTTTCTTACGCCGTAATCGGTGTAGTACTTATATGGAATGGGGAATACATAAGCCTTTGCGGGCATTGTCTGGTGGAATGAGGTGTCAAACACTGCAACCTGAGGCTTTTCCTCACCAAAGGTTTTAATGCAAGCCTTAACGCCCAAAACATTAGCGGGGTTGTGGAGAGGTGCCAACTCGCTGTAAGCCTCGATATCCTTTAAAACTTCAGGGGTTATAACGCAAGAGCCTTTATATTTACTTCCGCCCTGTACGATACGGTGACCGATAGCGCCAACCTCATCAAATGAATCAATAACCTTAGCATCACTTTTAGTCATAGCGAAAACTACAGCCTCAAAAGCCTCAGCGTGGGTGGGCATTGGGGTTTCGGTTTCGTAAACGCCGCCGTCAGCCGCTTTGTGACTGATACAGCTTCCCTCTACGCCAATTCTCTCGCATAGACCTTTACAAAGCACCTGCTCGTTTTCCATATCAATAAGCTGATACTTTAAAGACGAGCTACCTGCATTAACAACAAAGATTTTCATTATTTTTCCTCCAATTTTAAAAGCCACAGTTGAATAAATGTCAAAAATGTGGTAAATTATCATTACAATATAATACTTTATTTTCTAGGAAATTTCAAGTGTTTGAGGAAAAAAGAGGTGAAAAAATGGCGACTGTAGGCATTATTGCGGAGTTTAACCCTCTGCACAGTGGTCACGAGTACTTAATAAATGAAGCGGGGAAACTCGGAACGGTGGTTTGTGTTATAAGCTCTAACTTCGTTCAACGAGGAGATACCGCTATCGCCCCAAAGGAAATACGGGCAAAAGCTGCATTGAAAGCGGGTGCCGACTTGGTTGCCGAGCTGCCAGTTTTGTGGTCAATGTCAACAGCGCAGAACTTTGCCTTGGGCGGTGTTAGTGCTTGCCTTTCTTTAGGCTGTGACACACTCGTTTTTGGAAGCGAGGAGGGTGATATTTCCCCTCTTTTACAGATTGCCGATATCCTCTTAAGTGATGATTTTTCTGTTCTTTTAGAAAAATATCTGAAAAAGGGAATAACCTTTGCCGCCGCACGCCAAAAAGCGTGCGAAGAACTCAGTTGCAAAAAGGGTATTTTAGACAAGCCAAACAACAACCTTGGAATTGAATATATTGTAGCCGCAAGGCGACTTGGTGCTAACTTAGAATTTAAAACCGTAAAGCGTCAAGGAGCTGACCACGACTCAAAAGAAATCGACAGTTTCGTTTCCGCCACGCTTTTAAGAGAAAAGCTTTTATCAGGTGACCGTGATTTCTGCAAACAGTATATGAGCGAAGAAACACTTGAACTTTTCGACCAAAACAATCTCTCAGATATAAACAGACTTGAAACCGCTATTTTGTCCGTGTTGCGTTCAAAGACTAATGATGAACTAAAAGCCTTACCCGATTTAAGCGAAGGTGTGGAAAACAAGCTTTACTCTGCAATTAGAACAGCCTCCACCTTAAATGAACTTTATGATGAAATCAAGGTGAAACGCTATCCCTTAGCGAGAATCAGACGGCTTGTGCTTTCTGCATTTTTAGGGCTTGATAATTCTTATTTCATGAAACCTTTACCCTATGTCAGAGTTTTAGGTTTTAATAAATACGGCAAAGCGGTTATAAAACAGGCTAAAGCCACCTCGAAAACACCCATTGTCACAAAGGTGAGCGAAATTAAAGATTCTCCGGTTTTTGCCGTCGAATCAAGAGCCTCTGACCTTTATAATCTGTCCCTCAACGTTCCTCAAAAATGCTCAAAAGAATATACCTTTAAAATCATAACGCTATAAAAAGTTTAATCCCCCTTGTGTTTTCACACAAGGGGGATTTTTCGCCTTAAATAAGGTTTAGTACACACATTATCAGCTTGATACTTGTCATGCTGTGCCAATGTGAGGACTAAATACACACTGAAGTTAGATTAACTCGATAATTGCCATCTCTGCAGCGTCACCACGGCGGGGTCCGATTTTAGTAATACGGCAGTAACCACCGTTTTTATCGGCATACTTAGGAGCGATTTCGTTGTAAAGCTTTGCTACAACATCCTCCTTAGTAATGAATGCCCAAGCCTGACGCTTGCTGCTTAATGTATTGGTCTTAGCGAGTGTAATATACTTCTCTGTCATTGCTCTTACCTCTTTAGCACGGGTAACAGTGGTCTCAATCTTGCCGTTTTCAAGCAAGAATGTAACCATTGCTCTGAGCATTGCAGTTCTGTGTTCGCTGGTTCTTCCGAGTTTACGGGTACCTGGCATTTCTATTCACTCCTTAGGGTAAATGTTATTATTCGTCTCCCTTTTTGAGGGTAAAGCCAAAGGAATCTAACTTTGCGATAACCTCTTCAAGAGACTTACGACCTAAGTTTCTAACCTTCATCATATCGTCCTCAGACTTATTGATAAGGTCTTCAACTGTGTTAATACCTGCACGCTTTAAGCAGTTGAAGCTACGTACAGATAAATCCAGTTCATCGATGGTTAAATCGAGAACCTTTTCTTTCTCATTGTCGCTCTTTTCAGACAGAATATTCTCGGTCTCGCTTACACCGTCTGCCAAATCAAGGAACAACTCAAGATGCTCCATAAGAATCTTCGCTGCCATTGAAACAGCCTCGTTAGCTTTAAGAGAACCGTCTGTCCAAACTTCCATTGTAAGCTTGCCCTTGTCGGTAACGTTACCGATACGGGTGTTATCTACAAAGAAGTTTGCCTTTAAAACAGGTGAATAAATAGAGTCAACGGGAATCACACCGATTACATTAACCTGTTGCTTATTCTGTTCAGCCGAAACGTAACCTCTGCCCTTGTCAAGTGTCATTTCCATATTAAGAGTGGCACCTGCATCAAGTGTAGCGATATACATATCGGGATTAAGAATTTCAACCTCGGAATCGGCTTTGATTGAAGCGGCGGTAACCACACAGGGGCCTTCAGCTTCAATATAAATCTTTTTCGCCGTATCAGCATGAAGTTTTGCAATAAGTCCCTTGATGTTAAGAATGATTTCTGTTACATCCTCTTTAACACCGGGGATAGTAGAAAACTCATGCACTACACCGTCAATCTTAACTGAAGTTACGGCAGCGCCCGGTAAAATAGAGAGTAAAACTCTTCTTAAGCTGTTACCGAGTGTTGTGGCATAACCACGCTCTAAGGGCTCCATTACGAACTTGCCGTACGAACCGTCAGCAGTTAATTGAACAGTATCAATTCTGGGCTTTTCAATCTCTATCATTTAAAAGCTCCGTTTCTCCGTATAATAATTTTAATTTTTATTTGCCCTATACGGCAGGCATCAGAGTAACTGATATTACCTAGAATAAAGCTCGACAATAAGCTGGTCTTCAACAGGAGCATCAATCTGGTCTCTGTTAGGCAGACTTACAACTTTAGCGGTTAAAGCTTCCTTGTCAACATCTATCCACTCAGGGGTAGGACGTGCACTGTTAGCCTCAACAACAGCCTTAATCTTATCAAGTGAGCGAGCTTTTTCGCAAATAGATACAACGTCGCCAGCTTTTAAGAGGTAAGAAGCGATATCAACACGCTTACCGTTAACCTCATAGTGACCGTGACCTACAAGCTGTCTTGCTTCTGCACGAGAAGAAGCAAAGCCTACTCTGTAAACTACATTATCGAGACGGCTTTCGAGAATCTTCAAAAGGTTGTCACCGGTAATTCCGGGCTTTCTCTCAGCAATTTCGAAATAATGATGGAACTGATTTTCCTGAACGCCATAAAAGCGTCTTGCGGTCTGCTTAGCACGAAGCTGCAAACCGTATTCGGATGACTTCTTTCTACCTTGTCCGTGTTGACCGGGAGCATAAGCTCTGATACCAACGGAACACTTTTCAGAATAGCAGCGCTCACCCTTTAAGAATAATTTCTTACCCTCACGGCGGCAAAGTCTGCATACTGCACCGGTATATCTTGCCATCTTTTGCACCTCCAAATTTTTAATGCAAATAAATTAATTTGTAACTATTAAACGCGTCTTCTTTTAGGAGGACGGCAACCATTATGAGGAATTGGGGTAACATCCTTAATCATGCTAACCTCAAGACCTGCAGTCTGCAATGCTCTGATTGCAGCCTCGCGTCCGGCTCCGGGACCCTTAACAAATACTTCAACGGTTTTCAGTCCGTGCTCCATAGCAGCTTTAGCAGCAGTTTCAGCTGCAGACTGTGCTGCGAAAGGAGTAGACTTTCTTGAGCCTCTGAAACCTAACTCACCGGCAGAAGCCCATGAAAGAGCGTTGCCCTGTGTGTCGGTAATAGTAACGATAGTATTGTTGAAGGTAGACTGAATATGAGCAGAACCACGTTCAATATTCTTTTTCTCACGGCGGCGGCGTGAACCTGCCGTTTTCTTAGCAGTAGCCATTTTATCTTCCTCCTACTTACTTTTTCTTGTTTGCTATAGTCTTCTTGGGACCCTTGCGAGTACGAGCGTTAGTCTTTGAACGCTGACCTCTTACGGGTAAACCTTTACGGTGACGAAGTCCTCTATAGCTGCCGATTTCGATAAGTCTCTTAATATCAAATGCGATTGTACGGCGACGGTCACCCTCAACCTGAAGGTTGTGGTCGATATATTCACGCAATTTTGAAATATCATCCTCGGTTAAATCCTTAACTCTAGTGTCAGGATTGATACCTAAATCGGCAAGGATTTTTTTAGATGTAGTAAGACCAATTCCGAAAATGTATGTGAGACCGATTTCTACTCGTTTCTCGTTCGGAAGGTCAACACCAGCAATACGTGCCATTAATCAAAGCACCTCCATTTTTTCTTGTATGGCGGATTTACCGCCATTTGCGAAACTCAATTAACCTTGACGTTGCTTATGCTTGGGATTCTCACAGATAACCATGATTCTTCCCTTACGCTTGATAATCTTGCACTTTTCGCAAATCTTTTTAACAGAAGGTCTGACTTTCATTCGATTTTGCCTCCTTAAATTTTAACAGCGTGATTTAAAATCACATTACTTGGAACGCCATGTAATGCGTCCCTTAGTTAAATCGTATGGTGACATTTCAACTGTAACCTTATCTCCGGGAAGAATTCGTATATAGTTCATACGAAGCTTACCTGAAATATGGGCTAAAATCTTATGTCCACCCGGTATTTCTACCTGAAACATTGCGTTAGGCATAGCCTCAACAACGACGCCTTCAAGTTCTATCATATCTTGTTTAGACATTTAGTTTCTCTCCTTTTCGGCGGTACCCTTATAAATCGCAAGGGATTTCCGCAGTTGTTTGTTAGTATTAAAACAGTCGTTTTCCAAAACAGTACCTGTAAAAGATAAATGCTTTACATTCTTTTTCTTGGGACGCTCAAGCGGACGCTCTTTACCGTCACACACGTAAACGGTATTTTCCGTTTCCTCTATGACTACTAAAAAGTAGCCCTTGTCACGCCCTTTTTTCGAACACACAATCTGTCCTATCATATTAAACCTCGCTAAGAGTCAAAATTTTAGGACCGTCATTGGTTATAACAACCGTATGCTCGAAGTGAGCGGAAAGCGAATTATCCTTTGTGAGTACCGTCCAACCGTCGGGCAAAATCTTAACATCAAATCCTCCGGCGTTAACCATTGGTTCAATGGCAAGCGTCATACCCGGCATTAGCCGTACTCCCCTGCCGGCAGTTCCGAAATTCGGAACCTCCGGTGCTTCGTGAAGCTCTGTTCCTATTCCGTGACCCACGAATTTGCGGACCACCGAAAATCCATTTGCTTCAACAAAGCTTTGTACCGCATTCGAAATATCACCGATTCTGCCGCCTGACACCGCAGCCGCAATTCCTTTGTAAAGGCTTTGCTCTGTAATGTCCATCAGCCGCTTCGCCTCGTCGGATATATCTCCGCAAGCGAAAGTGGCGGCATTGTCGCCATGAAATCCTTCAAACTTGGCACCAAGGTCAATACTGACAATATCCCCCTGCTTTAATTTCCTACTGCGAGAAGGAATACCGTGAATTACCTCGTTGTTTATAGATATACAGGCGGTTGCAGGATAGCCGTGATAGTTTTTAAAGTTAGGAACTGCTCCTTGACTTAAAATATATTCTTCGGCTAATTTATCCAGCTCGGCCGTGGTCACCCCAGGCTCTACCGCCATGCCTGCTATTTTTAATGCTCCGGCCGCTATCCTGCAAGCTTCACGCATGACTTTAAGCTCACGGCCGGTTTTCAGCACTATCATATCCTATTGCTCCAATGCGGCGAGCACAAGGCGGGTTGTATCACTAACCTCGTCCTGACCCTCAACGCAAACAAGCTTACCACAGGATTTGTAATATTCTTTTAAAGGCTCGGTCTGCTCGTGATAAACCTCTAATCTGTTTTTAACAGTTTCGGGCTCATCATCCTTGCGGATAACCAAAGCGCCGTCACAGAAATTACACTTGCCGTCGATTTGAGGCTTTTTGTATTCTGTGTGGTAACTAGCCCCGCACTTTTCACAAACCCTTCTTCCTGACATACGCTTAACAATTTCTTCGTCTGCTACCTCAATAGATAAAGCAACATCAATATCGAAGCCCATTTGGTCAAGCGCTTCTGCCTGAGGAATTGTACGCGGGAAACCATCAAGAATGTAACCGTTTTCACAGTCACTCTCGGCTAAACGCTCCTTAATAATGCCGATTACAACATCATCAGGAACAAGGTTTCCTGCCTCAATGAAGGATTTAGCCTTTAAACCCATTTCAGTACCGTTTTTGAGCGCAGCACGGATAATGTTGCCGGTAGAAATGGTGGGAATGTTATATTTTTCAGAGATAACCTCTGCTTGGGTACCCTTTCCGGCACCCGGAGCTCCCAAAAGTATCAGTTTCATCTGTTTACTCCTTTGATTAATCGAGGAATCCTTTATAATGACGCATCATCATCTGGGATTCAAGATTACGAACAGTGTCAAGAGCTACGCCAACCATAATAAGTACTGATGTACCGCCTAAGGAAACGTTAATCTTACCTACATTTCCTATAACAATAGGAAGAATTGCGATAACGCTCAAGAAAAGCGCACCCATTAAGGTAATTCTTGACAAAATCTTGGAAATAAAATCAGATGTGGGCTTGCCGGGACGAATTCCGGGAACAGCACCGCCGTTTTTACGCAGATTATTGGTCATCTCAACAGGATTAAACTGGATTGTTGCATAGAAGTAAGCAAATCCGATAATCATTAAGAAATAAACCACTGCGTAGAAAATTCCTTGAACGCTAAAGAGATTTAAAAACTTAGCGAAGGAAGAGCCAAGCTGTTTGCTATTCATAAAGCCCAAAATCATTGTGGGAAGCATAAGAATTGAGGAAGCAAAGATGATAGGCATAACACCTGACATATTAACCTTAATCGGGATATGTGTGTTCTGTCCGCCGTACATCTTGTTACCTACAACACGCTTTGCGTACTGAACGGGAATTCTGCGTTCTGC
>JAZONB010000019.1:0-3556 GCA_045654305.1 Acutalibacteraceae bacterium
TATTCCGTGTTAAGGATTATGACGATTTTATTGCTTTGCTCGAAAGTCACGGTTTAACTCCTGTTTCTTCTAAGGAATTGGGGCTTAAATAATGGAAACAATAAAAAGCTTTTTAGTTGACCACCTGAAATTAGAATCGGGGATTTATGTGTCACGAGTCGATAGGTCTAATGACACAGCGGTTACAACCTTTGACCTTAGAATTACGGCTCCTAACCGAGAGCCTGTAATGGATATGCCTGCTATTCACACCATTGAGCATTTAGGTGCAACATATCTCAGAAATAGTTCTTTTAAGGACAATGTGGTATATTTCGGCCCTATGGGTTGCAGAACGGGATTTTATTTGCTTGTGTTTGGCGAAATATCAAGCCCCAAAATCAAGCCTTTGATTTTAGATATGTGCGATTTCATTTTAAACTTTGAGGGTGAGATACCGGGCGCTACACCAAAGGAATGCGGAAACTATAGCGAGCAGAATCTCAGTATGGCGAAATACTATATTAAAAAATATAAAGAAGATATAATAAAAAATCAGAATTTTGAGTATTAAAAAAGAGTGGTGAAAACCACTCTTTTTTTATGCCTTTTTAATTTTGTAAATTTCTTCTGCCGCAAGACGGGCTTTAGTGACGCTGATTTTTTCTTTTGGGAAACAGTAGTAAAGCCTTTCTCGGTTTCCAATGCAAATAATGTCGCCAATTTCATACCAAAAATAATCTGCATTAAGACTGTATGCGGCGGTAGGACTGTGTGTATAATCAAGCTGTCCGTCACAGCCTGTCAAATGAAAACCATCGGCGGTGTGGGTTAAGTGCCCGTCACCCAACATATAAAGCGCTTTGTTATCGCAAATAACGCCTATTTTAACATCAGTTTCAAGTCGGTATTCACCGTTTTCGATTTCTTTTTTAACACATTGCCGTTCCCAAGTGTACCAATCGGGAATATGGGAAAATTCGGTGTCACCTTTTAAAGCCTTAACAAACCCGAATTTATCAAGCTCGTAAACTTTACCGCACTCACTACAGGTAATGTTAATTCCTTTGCCTGTTATGGTGTTTTCACTTTGGCAGTTAGGACAGCGGTATAAAATTCTTTCGAGTCCGTCCGCACGAAAATCTTCACTAATTTCGATTTTTTCTTTTTGTTGCCTTGCAAATTCATCAAATGTGAATTCCTTATTTATAAGCTCGGTTATCTCTTTTGATGATTTTTCTTTAATCTCTTCGGGGGTTAAAATGCATTTGACCTCAGCACTCACATTCACTTTGCGTTTTTGCAGACAGTTATAAAGTGGGTCTCTTAAGAATGCGCCTTTTGTTATAACGGTTACCACAGGAACATTTAATTTCTTAACCAAAATTCCGAGTCTTGGTGGAAGTGCAGTAGCACAGCCGTCAAAGGAATAACCTGCTTCTGGGTACATAAGAATACTGGCTTTATTCTTCTTAATTGCGTGAAGCATATCGCCTATAAGAGTGACATCGGTTACGAATTTGTTGGTTGGAATACATCCGAGCAACCGCATTATAAGTGATTTTCCCATATAAGCGTCGGTTGTGCAGACAATCGATAGCCTTTTTGGAAAGAAAATTTTGAAAGCCAATTTCATATCTAAAAAGCAAGAATGATTCATTAAAATAAGGCAAGGGCCTTTTGCTTTGTCCATTCTCTTAGTTGTGTACTTAAATTTTACAGCCCACAGTTCGGGAATAGAAATCAGTCTTATCAATGCTCCTAAAAGCCATAAGGGTTTTAGGGGTTTTTTATGTTTAGGGGTTTTAATTTTATCTAATTCTTTTAGGGTTATATTTTTTGTTTTGATTTTCATAAAACACCGCCCTTTTTCTTTATCTGTTTTTATTTTACCTCAAAACACCTTAAACTACAAGTTAAAATTGTTCTATTATGGACAACCGTTACATAAAATTAAACAAACACGCAAAAGGAGAGATAAAATGGCGGATAGATTTAACAGTATGCTTTACGGCGTAGAAGGCGATTTAAAAAGAATTCTGCAAAATCTTCCTATGTCTTTAAAAGAAAAAACCGAGGAAATACGTTTGCGCAAAGGACTGCCCTTGTCTTTAACGGTATCGGGAGAAACCGTTTTTGTAAAAAGAGATGGACAAACCTCTCCATATCCCACGCAAAATCTTTTTCCGGTGACACAAAATGATATAAAACAAAGTTTTAGATTATTGTGCAATAATTCTGCATTCGCTCATGACTCTGAACTTAAAAATGGATATATACGTCTTGAAAACGGCAATCGAGCAGGGGTGTTTGGAACAATCAATGATGAGGGTTATATGGACAACATAACCTGTATAAACATAAGAATCGCAAGGGAAATCAAAGGGGTTGCTACGCGTCTTGCATCTGGTTTCAGGGGTGAGGGATGGCTTATTGCAGGACCGCCCGGAAGCGGTAAGACCACCGTTTTGAGAGATTTCGCAAGACAAATTTCCGATGGCTGTCACGATAAAAGCTATCGTGTTGCGGTTATTGATTCAAGAGGGGAACTGAGCGGAAACGGTGTGAATGATTTGGGTATATCTACGGATATTTTAAAAACTGAAGATAAAGCAAAGGGAATGGAAATTGCTATAAGAACAATGAATCCGCAGGTGATTGTTTTTGATGAAATAGGCTCACTTGCAGAACTCGAAAGGGTAAAAGAGGGATTTAATTCGGGGGTGTCGGTTATAACCACATCCCATATAGGTGACAAAAGCGAGCTTTTAAAAAGGCAGATAACAAGAGAACTTTTAGTTTCGGGTGTTATTAGAAAAATTGCATTGCTGTCACATTTTTGTCGGGGAGAAATTGAGATAATCACTTCAAAGGAACTTGCACATGAATACATTTAAAATTATAGGACTGTTGCTTGTGTTTTCGGCGTCAAGCTTTTTTGGCTTTTATAAGTCGAATCAGTTGCTTAAAAGAAGCAAGGCACTGGGTGAGGTTTGCATTTCTCTGGACAAATTAGCAGAGCTTATTAAATGCGGTGGGGCGGATTTGGAACAGCTCTTAAGTTTATGCTTTAACAATAAAATTTCATTAACCCGCAAAGGTTGCACCATTGATGATGACAGACTTTCTAAAGAAGATAAGAAATTGTTTGAAAAACTAATATCTGAGATGGGTGTTTTAAATAAAGAAAGTGAAATTAAAAATGTGTTAATATATAATACGCTCTTTCAAAAGAGGTTAAAAGAAGCTGAGGCGAATGCTGAGCGACTTTCAAAGCTGTATAATTCTTTAGGGGTGTTAATCGGCGCTTCTATTTGTATTTTTTTAATTTAGGTGAAAAGTATGGATGTAGATTTTATATTTAAAATTGCAGCAATCGGAATTATCGTTGCTGTGCTTAATCAACTTCTTGTGCGCTCGGGCAGGGAGGACCAGGCAATGCTGACATCGCTCGCGGGATTGGTCGTGGTACTACTTATGCTTGTTGATGTAATCGGCGAACTGTTTTCGAGCATAAAATCGGTTTTCGGGCTTTGATATGGAACTGATAACTATTGTTGCAATATGCCTGATAGCC
>JAZONB010000020.1:0-1549 GCA_045654305.1 Acutalibacteraceae bacterium
GATTTAAAGGACTGTGTAAGAATACAGTCTACATCGGGTACTACAGGTAAGCGTGTTGTGGCTTTTTATACAAAAGAAGACGTTGACCTGTGGGAAGATTGTTGCGCACGTGCTCTTATGGCTGTTGGCGCAACAAAGGAAGACGTATGTCAGGTGGCTTACGGCTACGGTTTGTTCACAGGCGGTAGCGGTATGCACGGCGGCTCGCACAAGGTAGGCTGTTTAACACTTCCTATGTCATCGGGTAACACTGACCGTCAGCTTCAGTTTATGACTGACCTTGGCTCGACGATTCTTTGTTGCACTCCGTCCTATGCAGCATATTTGGCAGAATCAATCCATGAAAGGGATTTACGCGACCAAATCAAGCTTAAAGCGGGTATTTTCGGCGCCGAGGCATGGAGCGAAAGTATGCGTCGTGATATTGAAAAATCTTTAGGTATTAAGGCTTATGATATTTATGGTCTAACCGAGATTTCGGGACCCGGTGTCAGCTTCGAATGTGAAGCACAAACGGGTATGCATATAAATGAAGACCATTTTATCGCCGAAATCATAGACCCTGATACGGGTGAGGTTTTACCCGAGGGCTCAAAGGGTGAATTGGTATTTACTTGTATTACTAAGAAAGCTTTTCCGCTTTTGCGTTACAGAACTCGTGATATTTGTGTCTTAAGCCGTGAAAAATGTTCTTGCGGCAGAACCTTCATTAAAATGACTAAGCCTATGGGCAGAAGTGATGATATGCTTATCATCAGGGGAGTTAATGTATTCCCGTCACAGATAGAAACTGTACTTTTGCAACAGGGTTATCAGGCAAACTACCAGATTGTTGTTGACCGTGTTAACAATACCGATACCTTTGAGGTGTTGGTTGAAATGACACCCGAACTATTCTCCGATAACCTCGGTAAAATCACCGAAATGGAAAAAGAACTTGTATCGGAACTTAAAGCAATGTTGGGTATTCAGGCTAAGGTTAAACTTGTGGCTCCCAAGTCTATCGCAAGAAGCGAAGGCAAGGCTGTCAGAGTTATTGATAAGAGAAAGATTTGAGGGGTGTAGACTATGGCAGTTAATCAGATTTCAGTTTTTCTTGAAAACAGAACAGGCCAACTGGCAGAAATAACAGGACTTTTAGCGGAAAACAAAATCAATCTGCGCGCGATTTCTATTGCTGAAACTGCAGATTACGGTGTTTTGCGTATTATTGCTGATGATTCCGAAAAGGCTACAAGTGTACTGCTTGCGGGCGGAAATATTATAAATATGAATCCCGTGACAGTTGTTGCGGTTCCCGATAAACCCGCAGGTCTTTCCGAGCTTTTAGCACTTTTGGCTGACAGTAATGTTTCGATTGAATATATGTATTCTCTTTTTACTCATCAAAACGAAAAGGCATATATGGTATTCCGTGTTAAGGATTATGACGATTTTATTGCTTTGCTCGAAAGTCACGGTTTAACTCCTGTTTCTTCTAAGGAATTGGGGCTTAAATAATGGAAACAATAAAAAGCTTTTTAGTTGACCACCTGAAATTAGAATCGGG
>JAZONB010000021.1:0-4921 GCA_045654305.1 Acutalibacteraceae bacterium
CAATGCAAAAATGTGCAAAGTGGTGATTAAGGAATACTATCCTAAAGGATTTGCACGCAGAAATCCCGATAAAACAGTTGCTATTGCCGAAGACGGCAAGTACACCTTTAATGAAGGACTTTTGGAATTTATAGAGATTAACCGTTCTATTATCGTTTCCACTCTGCCCGCTTTAATGCCTATTTATGATGTTTTTGAGGCTAACGGCACCGCATACTCGATTTGCGAATATGTTTCGGGCATTACCCTTGAGGAATTTTTAATTAAAAACGGCGGTTCACTTAAATGGGAACAGGCTCGTCCTCTTTTCCTACCGCTCATTGATACAATTGAGGGTATGAATGATATAGGATACATTCACGCAGGCATTTCAACCGATACCGTAATTGTCGGAAGAGACGGAAAACTCAGAATTTCTAAATACTCTGTTAAAAAACTCCATCAGAAAAGCAGTGAGCTTGATGCCGTTCTTTATGACGGATTCTCAGCTTGTGAGCAGTACGGAATAGATGACCTTAGAATTGATACATACACAGACGTTTACGGTCTTTGCGCTACCCTTTTCAGAGTGCTTATAGGTGTTGCTCCTCCTGTGGCAACCGCCCGAATCGAAAACGATGTTATGACTATCCCTGCAAAGTTTGCCGAGGAACTGCCCCATCAGGTATTGGCGGGTCTTGCAAACGGATTACAGGTACTGCCTAAAAACCGTACTAAAAACATTGAAACATTTAAAAATGAATTGGTTTACGGCGAGATTGAAAAACCCGCTCCCGTAGAAAAGAAACCTGTTAATACAGTTAAATCTACCGCTCCCAAAAAGAATTCAACTGCAAAATATGTTGTCATATCTGCACTTTGCACTATGCTTGTGTTCGTGGCTATTACAGTGCTTCTTATGTTTACTGTTTTCAAGGATTCTATATTTAAAAACGGTGACAACAGTTCCTTAGTCGAAAGCACGGTTTCTATTGACGCTCCGCAAGTTGATTCAATAGGTGATGTTGACAGCGGTGCCGAGACTGTTGCAAAACAGTATCCCATTCCCGATTTGAAAGGAAAATATTTTTCCGAAATCACCGATAACAGCGAATGGGAAATGTTTGAATTCATTTTAGCTGACAAGACATATTCAAACGACTATGCCAGAGGCACGGTTTGCGCGCAATCCTTAAAGGAGGGCTCACAAGCTGTCAGAGACACAAAAATTGAGCTTACTATTTCTCTTGGTCCCAAAGAATTCAAGATAGCAAATGTGAATGGTCACACTGAACAAGAAGCTATTTTAGAACTCTTAAAACAAGGATTTCTACGTGAAAATATCAAGGTTTTAGATAAATATGATGAGGACAGTGAGCCCGGAGTTGTATTAAAACAAACTCCCGAATACGGCGAAATCGTTAACGCCGAGGCTGCTGTGGAAATTTATATCAACTCCTACAAGGGTGAAGACAATTCCACTACATCATCTAAATCCAACCGATAACCCTTGCTAATTTTTAAAAAAAGTATAGACAAACAGTATGGTTTAATGGTATAATACAAAATGTATAATACTGCGGTATTAACTTTTTGTATTTGGTGATGTTATGAGAGTTATAACCGGCACATTAAAGGGAAAACGGCTTGTTTCTCCCGAGGGCAGAGATGTCCGACCTACGCCGGACAGAGTGAAAGAGGGACTTTTCAGCGCACTTCACTTTGATATTGAAGGAAGACGGATTTTAGATTTATTTGCAGGCTCGGGTCAGCTTGGTATCGAGGCTATAAGCAGAGGCGCCGAAAGTTGTGTTTTTGTGGACTCCTCAAACCAAGCGATAAAGATAATCAATTCAAATATAGCCTCTTGCGGTTTAGAGGACAAAACCAAAGTATACGCTATGGACTATTCCTCTTACTGTGCTATGAGCCGTGAAACATTTGACTATGTGTTTTTAGACCCACCCTATGCTGCAGGTCTTTTAATTCCTGCAGTTAAAGCCGTGTTACCACTTATGAGCGACTACGGCGCCATTGTTTGCGAGCATCCGCCTGAGGTAAAGCTTGAAACAGAGGTCGGCGGGTTTTACATTCACAAAAGCTATCGCTACGGCAAGGTTTTAGTCTCGGTTTACAGAAAGGGGAAGCCCGATGAATGAAAATATAACGGCTATATGCCCCGGAAGTTTTGACCCTGTGACATTCGGTCATCTTGACATTATAACAAGAGCCGCAGGTATGTTTAAAAAGCTTATCGTTGTGGTTGCAAGCAACCCTAACAAAAATTACTCATTCACCCCTCTGGAAAGGGTTGAAATGATAAAAAAATGCATTCCTCATATCGACAATGTCGAGGTAGTTCATTTTGACGGTTTGTTGGCAGACTACGCTGCAAAGGTTGGAGCTACCGCAATTATTAAGGGACTTAGAGCTATGTCAGATTTTGAATACGAATTCCAGATGGCTCTTACCAATAAAGCATTAAACCCCCAGGTCGAAACCCTGTTTTTAACAACAGCGGCTCAAAATATGTATCTTAGCTCAAGTATGGTTAAGCAAATAGCTTCTATGGGCGGCGATATTTCAGGTTTTGTGCCAAGCGTTATTATGCAGGATATAATAAAAAGGATTACTCTTAAAAAATAATACGCCGATTATCGGTATTTACGGAGGACAAAAAAATGACACTTGATGAATTACTTGAACAATTTGACGAAGTCTTGGACAGTGGCTTCAAAATCCCCGGTAAAAAAACAGTTGTAGATGTAGAAAAGTTGCGTGCAGTTGTGGACGATATTCGTCTTAACATTCCTGCCGAAATCAAACAAGCTAAAGGCATCGTTGCTGACAGAGCAGATATTATCACTAACGCTAAGCGCGAGGCTGACGGTATTATCCGTAACGCCGAGGAAAAGGCTAAGGCTATGGTAGCTCAGGAAGAAATCGTTAAACTTTCTCAGGCAAAAGCTGCCGAAATCATTTCCACCGCTCAGGCAAAGAGCCGTGAGATGAGAAAGGCTGCTCAGGATTTTGTTGATGATATTATGCGCCGCGCTGATGAAGGCTTGACCGCTAATCTCGGTGAAATCCGCAAGACCCGTGCTGCATTAAAGCAACAGATTCCTTCTGCTTCTAAAGAGCAGTAATTTATTAGTTTCATATTGTAAATTAACAAAAACGCACAGTTGTTGCTGTGCGTTTTTACCCTTATTTTGAAAGGAGTACTTTCAGTGTACGACAGTATTTCACCTAACCTCAATTTTGTTGAGGAAGAGAAGAAAATTGAAAAATTTTGGTCTGATTCCAAGATTTTCGAAAAGAGTATTGAGGAAAGAGCCAAGGGTGAGCCTTATGTATTTTACGATGGCCCCCCTACCGCAAACGGTAAGCCTCATATCGGTCACGTGCTAACCCGTGTTATTAAGGATATGATTCCCCGTTACAGAACTATGAAGGGCTGTATGGTACCGAGAAAAGCCGGTTGGGATACACACGGTCTGCCCGTTGAGTTAGAGGTTGAAAAGCTTTTAGGACTTGACGGCAAGGAGCAGATTGAGGAATACGGCTTGGAGCCTTTTATTGCTCACTGTAAAGAAAGCGTTTGGAAATACAAGGGTATGTGGGAGGATTTCTCCAAAACCGTTGGCTTCTGGGCTGATATGGATGACCCTTATGTTACCTACGATAATAATTTCATAGAATCCGAATGGTGGGCTTTAAAGCAAATCTATGACAAGGGATTGCTTTACAAGGGCTTTAAAATCGTGCCTTACTGTCCGAGATGCGGAACTCCCCTTTCTTCTCACGAGGTGGCTCAAGGCTACAAAAATGTTAAAGAAAGAAGTGCGGTTGTACGCTTTAAGGTTGTGGGTGAGGACGCTTACTTCCTCGCTTGGACCACCACTCCTTGGACACTTCCCTCTAACGTTGCACTTTGCGTAAACCCAGATGATACCTATTGCAAGGTGACAGCCGCTGACGGTTACACCTACTATATGGCAAAAGAACTGCTTGATAAGGTTTTGGGCAAGCTTGCCACAGAGGATGCAAAGGCTTACGAAATCATTGAAGAGTTTAAGGGCAGTGATTTGGAATACAAGGAATATGAGCCTTTGTTTGATTTCCAGACACCAGTTTGCGAAAAGCAAAACAAAAAAGCTCATTTCATCACCTGTGACAGTTACGTTACAATGAGTGACGGTACAGGTATTGTTCACATTGCTCCCGCTTTCGGTGAGGACGATGCTAAGGTTGGCAGAAAATACGATTTACCCTTTGTTCAGTTTGTTGACGCTAAGGGCGAACTCACAGAGGAGACTCCTTATGCCGGTCTTTTCGTTAAGGATGCCGACCCAAAAGTTTTAACCGACTTGGATGTTAAAGGTCTTTTGTTCGATGCTCCTAAATTCGAGCACGACTATCCTTTCTGCTGGAGATGTGATACTCCCCTTATCTACTATGCAAGAGAATCCTGGTTCATCAAAATGACCGAGGTTAAGGATGACCTTATTAAAAACAATGACACCATTAACTGGATTCCCGAAAGCATCGGTAAGGGTCGTTTCGGCGACTGGCTTAAAAATGTACAGGACTGGGGTATTTCCCGTAACCGTTATTGGGGTACTCCGCTTAATATTTGGATCTGCGAATGCGGTCATCAGCATTCTATCGGCAGTATTGAGGAGCTTAAGAACTTGTCCGATAACTGTCCTGACGATATTGAGTTGCACCGTCCGTTTATTGACGCTGTGACCATTAAATGTGCTAAGTGCGGTAAAGAAATGCACCGTGTTCCTGAGGTTATTGACTGTTGGTTTGACTCAGGCTCAATGCCATTTGCTCAGCATCATTATCCTTTTGAGAATAAGGAATTGTTTGAAGCACAGTTCCCTGCCGACTTTATTTCCGAGGCAGTTGACCAGACAAGAGGTTGGTTCTACTC
>JAZONB010000022.1:0-1681 GCA_045654305.1 Acutalibacteraceae bacterium
CTGCAAAAAACGGATTTCAGTCGGCAATGATGGCGCCTACTGAAATTTTGGCAATTCAGCATTATAAAACCCTAGTATCTTTAACCGAAAAAACAGGAATTAGATGCGCGTTGCTCACAAGTAATATTAAGAAAAAAGAAAAAGATGCAATCAAAACTGCGCTTAAAAACGGGGAAATAGATGTTATAGTCGGCACACATGCGCTTTTAAACGGTGATGTGGAATTTAAAAAATTAGGACTGGTAGTTACCGACGAACAGCATCGTTTTGGTGTTAATCAGCGTGGTATTTTGTCATCAAAAGGTGAAAATCCCCATACACTTGTTATGTCAGCAACGCCAATACCGGGAACTTTAGCAATGATTCTCTACGGCGACCTTGATATAAGCATTGTTGACGAGTATCCCGCAGGACGGCAAAAAATCGATACATATTTGGTTGATAGCTCATACCGAGAGAGAATTTATAAGTATATTAAAAAGTTTCTCGATGAGGGTAGGCAGGCGTATATTGTTTGCTCATTACTGCAAGAGGGAGAAGAACTTGACATAACATCGGCAAAAGAACATTATGTCAACTTAAAAAATGGAGAATTCAAGGATTATTCTCTTGGACTTATTCACGGGAAAATGACTTCTAAAGAAAAAGAAAGTGTAATGAAGCAGTTTTCTCAAGGGGAAATTCAATTACTCGTTGCCACAACTGTTATTGAGGTTGGAATTGATGTTCCAAATGCTGTAATAATGGTGATAGAAAATGCAGAGCGTTTTGGTTTGTCACAACTTCATCAGTTAAGAGGTAGAGTCGGAAGAGGGGAACATAAGTCGGATTGCATTTTAATAACCGATAGTACTTCTGAGGAAACAATGCAAAGACTTGAGGTTATAAAAAATACTACTGATGGCTTCGAAATTGCCGATAAGGATTTAGGCTTAAGGGGTCCCGGTAATTTCTTAGGCTCACGTCAGCACGGACTGCCTCCAATGAAAATTGCCGACCTTTTTGCTGATAGCGAGATTTTAAAATTGGCGGGTAAGGAAGCTCAAAATCTTCTAAGTATCGACCCTGATTTAAGCCAAAAAGACCACGCTGTATTAAAGGCTGAAATTACAGAGCTTTACAAAAAACTTAACAATAGGTGATATTTATGTTTAAACAAATTAGTCCTAAAGAAATACCCGATAATTTGATTAAGGCGATAAGTCAAGAATGGATGCTCATATCTGCGGGCGATGAAAACGGATATAATATGATGACCGCATCTTGGGGATTTGCAGGTGAAATGTGGGGGAATGACAGCGTTATTGCTATGATTAGACCTCAGCGTTACACAATGAAATTCGTAGAAGAAAATGATTATTTTACATTGAGCTTTTATGGCGACAGAAAAGATATTCACAAGGTTTGCGGCTCACAGTCGGGCAGAGATGTCAACAAAACTGAGCTTACGGGACTCACTCCCGTATTTAGTGATGATACTGTTTATTTTGAGGAAGCAAGACTTGTTTTGATTTGCAAAAAACAGTATCTTGATACACTCAAAAAAGAATGCTTTACAGATGATGAACCACTTAAATGGTACGATAATGATTTTCATAATATGATAATAGGAAAAATTGAAAAGGTACTGATAAAATGAAATTTTTAATTGCTTCAGATATACACGGCTCGGCTTATTACT
>JAZONB010000023.1:0-4674 GCA_045654305.1 Acutalibacteraceae bacterium
GATTTGATTTTTTCAACGCTTTTTTTATTGCGTGCCACCATACCTATTACAGGAATACCCAGTATATCTGACAGTTTGTTTAAATCTATCTTAATCCCTTTTCGTTTTGCTTCATCCATAAGGTTAACGCAAAGGACTACATTAGGGCAAATTTCCATTATTTGCAAAACTAAATTTAAATTTCTCTCTAAGCTTGTGGCATCGCATACCGCCACAACAATATCCACTCCACCGTATATTAAGAAATCACGGGCAATTTCTTCCTCTTTTGATAGTGAAAAAAGCGAATATGTTCCGGGTATATCCACTAAAGTATATTCATTTTTCTCACTTTCAAAATACCCTTGGGCGTTTCCCACAGTTTTGCCCGCCCAGTTTCCCGTGTGCTGTTTTAAGCCTGTCAAAGCATTAAAAAGCGTGCTTTTGCCTACATTTGGGTTGCCTGCAACCGCTACTGTTACCCTACTCATCTTCATCACCCACCATTATATACGCGCTGTCCTTATTCCTGATAGCAATAACCGCTCCCCTTATTAAAAATGCCTTTGGGTCGCCCTGAGGACTAACAGCTACACATTTAATATTTGTGCCTCCTATTATACCTATATCTAAAAATCGGCGGTGCAAGGTTCCCTTTGCCAATACTCTACTGACTATCGCCTCGTCACCCGAATTTAATTGATTCAAATAATTCATGCTTTATCACCACTACTAAGATATTCAAAAAATAATCAATGGTGAGGCATAAACCAAAATGCTTTAACATAGCATTTAAAAGAAAGGCTAAAAGGAAATGGTGATAAAAATGACAAATACAAGCATTTACAAGGACATAGCCGAGCGTACCGGCGGTGATATTTACTTAGGTGTTGTAGGGCCTGTAAGAACGGGAAAATCCACATTCATTAAACAATTTATGGATAAGCTTGTTTTACCTCATATGTCAGAGGATTATCTGAAAGAAAGAGCCAACGACGAACTGCCTCAATCCTCATCAGGCAGAACAATAATGACCACCGAGCCTAAATTCATTCCCGAAAAGGGCGCTCAGATTACAGTTGATGACAACGCAACCTTTAATGTGCGATTAATTGACTGTGTCGGTTATATCGTACCAAGCGCTTTAGGTTACATAGAAGGCACCGAGCCCAGAATGGTTATGACTCCTTGGTTTGAAGAACCCGTTCCCTTTAATATGGCGGCAGAAATCGGTACCCGCAAGGTAATTAACGAACACTCAACTATCGGTCTTGTTATCACAACCGACGGCAGTATAAGTGACATTCCCCGTGAAGAATATGCCGAAGCAGAAGAACGGGTTATAAATGAGTTAAAAGCTATTAACAAACCGTTTGTTATGTTGCTTAATTGTATGTATCCGAATTCAGAGGAATCGAAAGCTACTGCTAAGGAGCTGAGCGAAAAATTCGGTGTTGCTGTATTACCTGTAAACTGTCTTGAATTAGATGATGAAACCATAAAAGAAATACTTTCGAAAATCCTATATGAATTCCCCATAAAGGAAATCTGCATTTCCTATCCCAGATGGATTAACGCCCTACCGTTAGAGCATTGGCTAAGACACGATATTACCGAAAAAATCAAGCAGAGCGCCGAGAAAGTAAAGGTTATACGCGATATAGAAGCTTTTAGCAAATCCTTTGCAAAAGGCGAAAATATAAATCACGCTACAGTAAATTCTATGAATTTAGGTCAAGGCTCAGCAAATATAGAACTGCATATTAAAAACTCGCTCTTTTATAAAATCATTTGTGAAACAACGGGACTGGAAATTAACGATGAACAGGAATTGATGGAAAACATTTCGGAGCTTGCTTCAATGAAAAAAGAATATTCCCGAGTTAAGGATGCACTTGAAGAGGTTGAGGCTACAGGATACGGCATAATTATGCCTGACACAGAGGAACTGAAATTGGAAGAACCCGAAATCGTAAAACAAGGCGGACGCTACGGAGTAAAACTTAAAGCATCTGCGCCGTCAATTCATCTTATGAAAGCCAATATAACCACTGAGGTAAGTCCTATTGTGGGAAGTGAAAAGCAGTCGGAAGATTTAGTAATGTATCTTCTCAGCGGATTCGAGGAAGACCCCGTTAAAATCTGGGATTCCAATATTTTCGGAAAGTCACTTCATGACCTTGTGAACGAGGGTCTTCACACTAAGCTATCCCGTATGCCGATGGACGCCAGAATGCGTGTTCAGGAAACGGTGGAAAGGGTTATAAACGAGGGCTGTAACGGTCTTGTGTGTATATTACTGTAAATAAAAAAACAGGTATCCCATTTTCCGGGATACCTGTTTTAAGTTTACTCTGTCGCTTCGTCGATATTTGTAATAATAGAATCACTACCCATAGCCTGTGGAAGCTTGCCGTCCCACTTATCATAGAACTTTGAACGGATTATATCATCATTTAAGGACGCCTTGATTTTATTATTTGCCTCTGCCTCCGCCTCAGCTTTAATCTTAGTAGTTTGAGCCTGAGCCTCGGCGTTTGTAATTGCGGTTTGCTTTTCGGTCTCCGCCTTTAAAAGCTTTTGCTCAGCTACCTGTTTTTCCTCAATAGCATCAATGAAAGCCTCAGAAAAATCAAAATTGATTATGTTGACATCGGTTACATAAAGTCCTATGTTGTTAAGCTTTTCATTAAGACCTTTTATTAAACCCTCTGAGATGAGTGTACGATTAGTAACACTCTCCTCTGCTGTGTATTTTGCAGTTATAGCCTTTAAAACCTCATTAACAGCAGGAGTTACAAGCACGCCCTCATAGTCAGCACCAATATTCTTATAAATGCTGTATGATTTATCGGTGTCTACACGGTAGTTAATTGCTATTGTGGTAGTAACCGTTTGTAAATCCTTTGAAAAAGCCTCGGTGTCAACCTCAAGCTTTACAATACGGTTATCAATCTTTACAATTTTCTGCACAAATGGTGCCTTAAAATGAAGACCTTCTTGCAAAACACCCTCGTTTACCTTACCCAAGGTCACCACAACACCCGTGTGACCTGCATCAACAATGGTAAAGCAATTACCGATAACTGCTATCGCCAATAGTATTATTGCTCCAAATACAGCAATTTTCACAGCATTTTTATTCATAACAAAACCTCCCAGTTTCTTTTAATTAAATATACCATAATCAATTAAAAAAATAAAGGGTTTTGTAATAAATATTTCTCAATTATATTTTCTGAATTTCAATATAGTTTTGAACATATCGCCGTCCACAATAACCTCGAATTCACCGTCGCATATTTCCGTATAACTCTTTGCTATTGCAAGACCGAGACCGTTACCGTCTGATGTTCTTGATTCTTCCCCTCGAACAAATCTACCTACAATTTCATCAGAGCTAAAATTCATAGGATAAGAAGCAATATTTTTAAATTCAATCACAACATCTGAGTCACTTTCACTCGCTGTAATAAATACTCTTGTATTCTTCATTGAATATTTGAGTATATTGTTAATCAGATTGCTGATAACTCGTGACATTTTTCTACCGTCAGCATTTATATATAAATCTTTCGGGGTATTAACACAAAACGGTAGTTCAGACTTTTGTATTTCGTTATCATGCTCTCCAAGTGATTGATTTATAAGAAGCGAAACATCAAGTTTTTCGAAAACAACATCTTCGTTTCCGCTTTGAACTTTGGAAATATCGAACAAGTCTTGTGTTAAATTCTTAAGTCTTTGACTTTTTTTGGCAATTATCGATACAAAATCTTTTGCTTCTTCGGGCAATTCATCGTTCTGAGATAACAACTCTGTATAACTGATTATTGAGGTTATCGGTGTTTTAAGGTCGTGGGACACATTGGTAATCAGTTCGGTTTTAAGTCTCTCTGCCTTGACCCTCGCCGAAACAGATTCATCAAGCCCTTTGGCAATATCGTTAATATCTGTTGCTAACAGCCTTAAATCACCCATTTTTAATTCCGGAATTTTATATGCTACATTTCCGTTTCTTACATTGGTAACACCTTTTTTGATTTCATCAAGGTCTTTTATGCGATATGAAATAACAAAGCTTGCAAATCCGAACAAAATAAGACCTAAAATAAGCCATATAGGCGACATTACTGTATATACGCCAAAAACACCGATTAGCGCGGTATATACCAAAAGCATACTAATCAGAACAATGCCTGTTTTTTTGGACAGCATTTTAGAAATGATATTTTTATATTCAGAGGTTTTTTTATAAACCCATTTAAGAATATTTATAACAATTTTCAAAGCCCATCTGATAATGCGTATTATGATGCTTCTCTTAAAAAATCTTTTTTGTTTGAGATTTCTGATAACTGAAAACAATGAGGTTATAACAACCGTACCGCCTATTGCCACCGACAATCCAACAACTATTTTCATTAGATAATACGGAAAATGGCCTGTGAAAAATTCATCTATCACCACAACACAAATATAGATTGCTACTGTCGAAACAGTACCGATTAAAGCCAAATGTATTTCAGTCCATAAATTATCTATCCACATTGACTTGTGTTCGCCGTTTTCATCTTTCCCGCAAACACAAAGCAGATATATCAGCGTAAGCAGTGCAATTACTACATAAACTATCGCCACCGACAAGGTTTCTCTGACTATTGCTGCTTGTCTGTGCCAAATGCTTTTAGCTTC
>JAZONB010000024.1:0-2700 GCA_045654305.1 Acutalibacteraceae bacterium
ATCGGCAAGGTGTATCCCACCTTGCCGATTTTTTGTTTTATTTTATGCAAAAAAGTATTACAAAAGGTGGTTAATAATGTTATACTCCACTCGGCTATTTTATGCTTAGAAAGAATATATCCAAGAGGTGCAATTATGGATTTAAAAAAATTGCTCGACAGCCTTACTTTAGAAGAAAAAATCGGTCAGTTGTTTCAACCTCACGCCAGTTTGTTTATATCGACTGACACTGAGTTGACAGGACCTGACAAGGCTTTAGAATTAAGTAAGGAAGAAATCTTTTTATCGGGAAGTGTTTTTAACTGTAAAAGTGCAGAAGAAATGAAAACAGTACAAAAACTTTTCCTTAAAAGCAATGAAAAGAAAATACCTCTTTTATTTATGTACAATGTCGTAAACGGATACAAAACCATCTACCCTATTCCTCTCGGTATGGGTGCGACCTTTAATCCAGAACTTTTAGAAGAGTGCTGTGCTATGGCAGCAAAGGAATCAGCGGTAAGCGGTGTTCAGGTAACCTTTGCACCGATGCTTGACCTTGTACGCGATGCACGTTGGGGCAGAGTTATGGAATCGACCGGCGAAGATACATATTTAAACAGCATACTTGCAAAAAGCTTTACTGACGGATTCAGAAAAAAGGCAAAACAGCAATTTGTCTTAAACATTTTGCCGCTTATGGCGGTGCTGAGGCAGGCAGAGATTACAATGCGGTTGATATGAGTGAACGCACTTTAAGAGAGTACTATCTGCCCGCATACAAAGCATCTATTGATGCAGGTGCCGAGATGGTTATGACCTCATTTAACACGCTAAACGGTGTTCCTGCAACCGGAAATAGTTGGTTGCTTAATGATATTTTACGCGATGAATATAACTTTAATGGAGTTCTTATAAGTGATTTTAACGCCGTTGGCGAAATGATTGAACACGGGTACTGTGAAAACAAAAAAGAAGCCGCTAAAAGAGCTATTAACTGCAATGTTGACATTGAAATGATGTCATCATCCTATTTTAAACATGCAAAAGAACTTCTTGACGAGGGTGAAATCACCATTGAGCAAATCGATAAAATGGTTATGCGTGTACTAAAATTAAAGGAAGAAATGGGTCTTTTCAAAAATCCTTATGCCTTTGCTGACAGCGCCAAAGAGGAAAAACTTTTCTTATGCAAAAAACATAGAGATATTGCCCGACGTGCCGCAGAAGAAAGTAGCGTTCTTGTTAAAAACAATGGCGCATTACCTCTTAGCAAGGATGAGAAAATCGCTCTTATCGGTCCTTTCGCCGACTGTGGCGAAATTTTGGGACACTGGCGTGCTACGGGTCAGCCGGAAGATACCGTTACAATTTATAAAGGTGTTTGCAAACATACATATAAACGAAACATATACCTTGACAACGCTTGCAGTTTCCTCATTGACGATACTGACGAAAGCGGATTCAAGAGTGCCAAAGCTAAAATGAAGCGTGCAGACAAAATCGTGCTTTGTATTGGTGAGCATCAAATGTACTCAGGCGAAGGCAGAAGCAAGGGTAAAATTATTTTGCCGAAAAACCATATTCGCTTAGCCGAAGAAGCAAAGAAAACAGGAAAACCTGTTATTGCTGTTGTATTTACAGGTCGACCATTGGAACTTGAAGAACTTTCAAGTTTGTGTGATAGTGTACTTATCGTATGGCAACCCGGTACCGAGGGTGGAAATGCAATAGCCAATCTGCTTTACGGAAAAGTAAATCCAAGTGGTAAACTTTCAATGAGCTTCCCCTACTCTGTTTCTCAGTTGCCGTTATACTATAACCGCCTCTCAACCGGAAGACCTAAAACAGACGGCGACCTATTACCCGAACATCCAAAGAAAATGCCATTTACAAGCATGTATATGGATACTAAAAACGAGCCTCTTTACCCATTTGGTTTCGGACTGTCTTATAGTGAGTTTGAATATTCTAATCTAAAATTAGATAAAACCGAAATAACTAAGGATGATACCATAACCGTTAGTGTTGATGTGACAAACAAGGGTGCGTATGACGGTAAAGAAACCGTACAGCTTTACATAAGAGATAAATTCGCATCAGTCGCACGCCCTGTGAAAGAATTAAAAGGATTTAAGAAAATCTCTCTTTCTGTGGGAGAAACAAAAACTGTATCTTTCACCATAACAGAAGATATGCTTAGGTTCTACAACCAAAAAATGGAGTATGTAAGCGAAGTCGGCGAGTTTGAAATTATGGTTGGTAAAAGCAGTGAAGATTTGCTGAAAACAAGCTTCATATTGAATCATGACAACCGGTTAATCCGGTAGTTATGATTAGTTGAAAAAGTTTTTGATTGTATTATAATTGCAGTTATGAAACATCAATAAAAAGTTAATCACCCTTGCAATCTAAATCCGGTTGCAAGGGTGATTTTCTATCTAATTACCGCCGGGACCGTCTCTGCGTTCTCGGGTATCGTGAACCTCGATTTTTCCTATTATCTCGCCAGGTTTTATAGGCTTTCTATCTATTTTTATTTCCGGTTCAGGTTTTTGCTCTGTTTTTTTATCATCGTTCATAAGTTTACTCCTTTCTGTTGTTAGTATTAGTTTTAAGCTTTAATTTCATTCAAATCATTTGTAGGCGTCATACAACTGTGACCCTTACATACATAATAGGTGGTTTTGCCGTCTTTTAGCGAATATTCATCTGTGGGTT
>JAZONB010000025.1:0-12061 GCA_045654305.1 Acutalibacteraceae bacterium
TGCAGTTGAGAATATGTTTGTATGCTCCTCGCACGATTATATTATGCTGTTCTCTAACCTTGGCAGAATGTACAGAATTAAGGCTTATGAAATTCCTGAGGGAAGCAGAACGAGTAAGGGTATGAACCTTATTAACATTCTTCCCCTTATGCCTGAGGAAAAAATCACAATAATTCTCCCCGCAAGCGAGCTTGATGAGGATAATTACATTGCAATGGTAACCAAAAAAGGTACCATTAAGAGAACTAAGGTGTCCGAGTTCAGAAATACCCGTAAGAGCGGTATTATCGCTATCAATATTGATGACGATGACGAGTTAGGCTTCGTCAGAATGACAAACGGCAAGCAGAACATCTTTATCGCTACTCGTGACGGACTTGCAATTCAGTTCAAGGAAGAAAATGTCCGCTCAATGGGAAGAACTGCAAGGGGCGTCCGTGCAATTAATATGCGTGAGGGCGACAGAGTAATCGATATGGCAATAGTTGATGAGGATAGCCGTATTCTCACCGTTACCGAAACGGGTTACGGCAGAATTTCCTCTATTGCTGATTACAGAATACAGTCACGTGGCGGTAAGGGTCTTACCAACTACCGCACCGAGAAATACGGTAAGGTTGCCGCAACAATTCCTGTTGGCGACAATGATGACATCATAATGATAGCATCTAACGGTATTGTTATCAGAATTTTCTCGGGAGATATTTCTCAGTTCAGCCGCCCTGCTAAGGGTGTAAGAGTAATGCGAGTGGCTGAGGGTGAAAAGATTCTCTCGGTAGCGCTTACTGAGCATAATGAGGACGAGGTAACTGAAAAGCCTGAGGAGGCTGACGCTGATGCGGGCGATGCAACCGAAACAGCAGAAGAAATAGCACGTGCTAATGAGGTAGCAGAACCCGACACAGAGGAATAAATTGCGGTAATTTTTGAAAAAAGGAAAAGTTTAAATGTCCGAATTAAATCAAAATTACAATATAAAAGAGGAAACCTTGGAAAACGAGCCTCGCTTCGTTTCCGAGGATTCCCTTAATGCTTTGTTTTCCACCGAGGAGCCAGAGCAAACAAAGGAAAAAAAGCAACTTAAGAAAATTGGCAACACAGCAGGGTTAAGCCTTTTATCCCTTTTGTTGTTTTCGGTTGTTGTGGGACTTATAATCAGCATAACTGCACTGTTTTCAATCGGCGATAATAGCGTGTTCCAATATTTGCAAGATCCCGCGGTAGAAACTGTTTTGCAGATTGTTTTTTCGCTTTTTTGTTTTACGTTGCCTTTTATTGTTTGCTACAAGATAGCAGGGTACAGAATTAGTGATTTTGTATCGTTTGATAAAAGCGATAGGAGCAAAACAGTTCCCCTTTTCTTTTTAGGTCTAGGTTTTTGCGCCTTTGCAAACATTGGCTCTAATGTTTTAGGAAACATTTTCAGCAGTATAGGGTTTAATTACAATATGCCCGAAACCCCGAAGCTACAAGGAATTTTTGGATTTTTCCTGTCGGTCATTGCAACAGCGATAGTTCCCGCTTTGGTGGAAGAATTTGCGATGAGAGGCTTGGTTTTAGGAAGCCTTAGAAAATTTGGCGACGGATTTGCGCTGATTTCTTCGGCGGTCTGTTTTGGTGTTATGCACGGCAACTTTGTGCAGATACCGTTTGCGATTATGGTCGGTCTGTTTTTAGGCTTTACCGTTATTAAAACCAACTCTTTGAGAGTGGCAATAGCAATACATTTTGCAAACAACTTTGTTGCTGTTCTTATGGACTATTTCCCGAATGGCGTCACAACCGAAATTCAAAATGTGGTTTATATGATTTATCTCTGCTTGGCGCTTATTTGCGGAGTGGTTTCCTTAAGATTTGTGAACGATGAATTTTTAAAGCTCGAGAAAGCCGAAACCGAGCTTTCAGAATCCAAAAAATACAAAGCATTCTTTTTAAGTACCGGAATAATTGTTTTTATAATCATAAATCTGCTTGAGGCAGTTTCGTTTATGTTTATTTAAAGGAAATTTTAATGAATAAAAAATTTATGAGTGAGGCACTAACCGAAGCCCGTATCGCTTTTAATAAGGGCGAGGTGCCGGTTGGTGCCGTTATCGTTAAAGACGGGGAAATTATTGCCCGTGCTCACAATTTAAGAGAAGAAAAACAAAATGCACTCTCCCACGCTGAGATAGAGTGCATTAATGAGGCGTGCAAAAAACTTGGCAGTTGGCGTCTTGACGGATGCAAAATGTATGTCACCTTGGAGCCGTGTCCTATGTGTACGGGAGCCATTATCAATTCGAGAATTGAAACGGTCGTCTTTGGTGCCTACGACTTAAAGGCGGGTTGTATGGACAGCGTGATTAATCTTTGCGACTATCCGTTTAACCACAAGCCACAGATTTACGGCGGAATTATGGAAGATGAGTGTCAGGGAATTTTAGAGGAATTTTTTAGAAATTTGCGGTAAAAAACCGCTCCTTTTCAGCCGATAGAAATAAATTAAACGACCTATTACACATAAAATAATTTCCATTGGCTGAGAAAGAGTTTTGACAAGATTTGCAGAATTTCTACACATTTTTTGCCAAATCAACCCTTAAAAAGGCTTCTGATTTCGAAAATATCAACAATTTTAAAAAATGTTAGCAAACCAACATAAATCAGTACAGAAAGAAAACTTAAAAGAACTGTAAACCATAAATCTCCCAAAAAAGTAAAGCAAAATAGAAAGCGAGAAAGACAGAATGTGACTGTAATGGCGAGTGACAGGGGAACAAAAATTTCTTTTATAAATTGAAGTCTTGCACCGCTCACTTTACAGAGTCTTTTAACATTTAAAAAACAGGTTAGAAAATTCGAAAAATACATAATGCCGATAAAACCCTTTAGTCCAAACAGAGGCAAAGTGAGTAAAATTAGAATTATCCTGATGGTGGAATCGGAAATTGCGGTGCGAAAGGTAAAGGCTTGTTGGTCAAGACCTTTGAGTATGCCGTCAGAAATACTATCGAGATACATAAAGGGAACTATGGGCGAGAGAAAAACGAGCAGATTACCGACATCGGCAGAATTGTAAATCAGTTGACCGATTCTTTTTCCTCCAAAAAGGAAAACCCCCGCAAAAACAAAGGAAACAAGGGCGGTAAGGCGCAAGACCTCGTGAGTAAGTCTCTTGACGGTAGAGGGCATATTTTTAGCCACCGCCTCGCCGATTTCGGGAATTAAGAGAGTGGAAACCGAGTTTAGCAATGTGGACGGAAAGAAAAGAATGGGCAACGCCATACCCTTTATCATACCGAATTGGGATAAAGCACCCACACCCGAATGAGGATATCGGCTAAGATTCTTAGGAACGAGGACATTTTCTGCAGTTCTAAGGGCGGTGTTAAGATACCTGCCTGATGTTATTGGCAGCGCAATGCGGGTCAGCTCTTTTCCAACTCCAAACGGCGGATTTTTTCTGCCTGAAAGTTTGTTTAATCCTTTTTTGCTACTAAGATAACATAAATAGAGCACAAAACAGGATAAAGCCTCCGCTAAAGTGTCGCCTAAAAGTACGGCGGTTGTGGCGGCGGCAAGACCACGGCTTATAAACCGTTTAACAAGAAGTAAAACCGCAACAATTCGTACCGTTTGCTCGAAAATTTGGGTCAAAGCATTGGGACTTACACGCCGTAGCGCTATAAAATACCCCCTGATACAGGATGAAACTCCCATAAACGGCAGAGAAAATGCCATAATTTTAAGGGCGGGGAGCGCTCTTTGGTCTCCGATTATTTTTACTGCTATAAATTCTGCTCCGAAATAGACTAAACCCATCGAAATGAGTGCAATAATAAGGGTTAGCTCGATAGAACGGCGAAAAATTTTTAAGGTCCCGTTTTTCGAGCCGAGTGCTAATTCTTCGGTAATGAGCCTCGTGACAGCGGTACTGATACCGCTTGTTGCAAAGGTTGAGGCCAACATATAAAAGCTGAAAATCAGCTGATAAAGTCCTACACCCTCACTACCGATTTGCTGTGTTATGTAAACCTTGAAAATTATGCCGGCAAACCGCAGTAACAATGACGAGGCGGTTAAAATCACAGCATTTTTTATAAATATAGTTTTCTTCAAAACGAACACCCCAAAAATATATATGAGGGTGAGACAAAATTAATGAATGGCGGTGGAAAAATGTCCCCTTTAGCGGATAAAATGCGACCCAAAAAAATCGAAGATGTGGCGGGACAGACTCATCTTTTAGCCGAGGGCAAGGTGTTAAGGCAGATTATCGATTCGGGCAAGCTCCCTAATTTAATATTTTACGGTCCGTCGGGTGTCGGCAAAACCACCGTTGCAAATATTATTGCCGAAAACTGCGGAAAAAAGCTCCATTACCTTAACGCTACAACGGCTTCCACCTCGGATATTAAAGAAATCGTTGCGTCCATCGGCAGTATCGATTCGGCAAACGGAATTTTACTTTATTTAGATGAGATACAGTATTTCAACAAAAAACAACAACAGATTTTGTTATCATATATAGAGAACGGCGATATCACGCTGATAGCCTCTACCACCGAAAATCCGTATTTTTATGTTTATAATGCAATTCTCAGCCGTTCGACAGTTTTCGAGTTTAAAACCCTCGGCAAGGAGGATATTGCACAGGTTTTACGGCGTGCAGTAAGAATTTTGGCTGATGAAAAGGCAAAAGAAATTAAAATTTCTGAAGAAAGTATTAAGAAAATGTCGGCCGCTGCTGCGGGAGATGTCAGACGCAGTCTTAATATGCTCGAACTCTGTGTCCTTTTGGGCGAGGGTGAAAAAATTGAAATTTCCGATGAAACGGTTGAGGAAATTTTAGCGGGCAATTCTGTTCGATATGACCGCGAGGGCGACCAGCACTACGATTTGGTTTCGGCTTATCAGAAATCTATGAGGGGAAGCGACCCCGATGCGGCGATTTACTATTTGGGCAGACTTTTGGCGGCGGGTGATTTGCCGAGTGCTTGCAGAAGACTGCTTGTTTGTGCAAATGAGGATGTCGGTCTTGCATATCCGCAGATTATTCCCATTGTGAAAGCGGCGGTGGACACCGCTTTGATGGTGGGGTTGCCTGAAGCGAGAATTCCCCTTGCTAACGCTGTGATTATGGTGGCGAATGCGCCGAAATCCGTAACAGGACACGACGCTATAAATGCCGCCATGGCGGATATTGAAAGAGGTCTTGTGGGGGATATTCCAAGGCATTTGCAAAACAAACATTTTGACGGTGATGACGCTGTTCAAAAAGGACAAAATTATAAGTATCCGCATTCATATCCTAGGCATTATGTAAACCAACAGTATCTACCCGACATAGTTAAGAATAAGAAGTATTATAACTTCGGTGATAATAAAACCGAACAGAGCTACAAAGAATATTGGAAACAAATAAAGGAAAAGTAGGTGGCGAAATGTCCGAACTGAGGCTTTCTAAAAAGACGCTTATGCTGTGGAAAATCAGGGTTACCATTCTGACCCTGTTTGTTCTCGGAATTTTGGCATATTTTTGTCACGGCTACGGTTGGTTTTTAATCGCCGTATTAGTGCTCATCTGCCTTTATGAAGGTATTATGCTCTGGTATTTGCCCAAGCTTTTCAGAAACTACCGACTTAAATATATAAACGGCGCCGTGATAATTGAAAGCGGAGTGGTTATAAAAACCACACATATTATGCCATTTTCAAAGATGATATACGCTGAAACAATCACATCACCCTTGGCAAAGCTGATGGGAATCAAGGCTTTAACCCTCAAAGCGGCAAGAAGCCGAATTTTAATCCCTGAACTCCCCGAAAACGACGCCCGAAAATTCATCACAGTTTTAGCGGAGGGCGAGCAATGAAAAGAGAATTTCGCGCGCACCCCTTGATGATACTCTCTATTATCAAACCGTTTTTGCCGATTTTGTTAATCCCTGTTTTAAGGGGAGTTGTTCAGTATCTCAAAAACGGCGAGGTTACACGCATTTTAGGAATGGAAATTATTCTTTTCGCACTTATCACCCTTTTTGGCATCTTGCGTTGGAACGCATTCCGGCTTGTTTGTTCAGAAAAAAACGTAACTGTAAGGGACGGTATATTAGTTGTCCGTGAGGCGGTTATTCCCGTTAGCGGTCTTTCCTCGGTACAGTCGGAGCAGTCGCCCTTTGATTATATATTCCAAAGCGTCACCTTTAGAATAAACACCGAGGCAGGAAGCCGAGAAAAAACAGATTACAGCTTTAAACTCAGCCGTAAGGATGCACATACCGTTTCCGAATTGCTTTACGGCAAGAAAAGCGGCGAGCCCGTGCGGTTTTCCCCCGTCAAGATAGCGATTCTTGCGGCGGCGACTTCTTCTGCTTTTACGGGGCTTTTGGTGGGGGTACCTATTTTAAACAGCGCTGCAAAGCTTGCGGGAATCGGTGTTAACGAACTTCTTGACCAAATTAACGCCGTTTCAAAGGGTTTCGAAAAGTATTTCCCGCCTGCAGTTAATACAGCTACCATCATACTTTTGGCAAGCTTTGCGGTTTCATTCATTTATTCTTTTTTGAGACACCTTAAATTCCGTATTTTTCTTAACGAAGACCGAATAGAGGTGCGGTCGGGACTTTTGGTAATGCTTAGAACCGCATTTAAGAAAGCATCGGTTAACAATATTTCCATTGAGCAGACATTTTTAATGACCTTGCTTAAACGCTATGCAATGAAGGTTAATGTTGGCGGCTACGGAGAGAGAAAGAGCGAATCCCGTGTGTTGGTGCCGTGTGGAAAATATAGCGAAATCAAGGAAATGTTTGGTGAATATTTTTCTTTTATGAAATCTTCGGGGAAATCAACCAAATCAAAAGTCGGAGTAATTCATTTTAATCGTTATATATTTTGGGCGGAAATGTATTTTGTTATACTGATAACGGCATCAATTTATTTCGCAACAAGATTCGAGGAATTTAGCCTGCTTGTAGTATTTGCGACCTTTGTAATCGGTGCAATTTTGCTTTACTACACCTATCTTTGCCGATGTGAATACAAAACCTGTGAGGCACGTTTCGGCTCAGCAGTTGCTGTCAAAAGCAAAAGGGGACTTCGCAAATGCCGTTTTTACTGCCCGAAGGACAGGGTTGGAGAAATCAAGCTTTACCGTTTTCCACCCGATATGTATTTTAAAACCTGTAACATTAAAATAGTAACCCGTAGCGAAACGGCGGATAGCATACTTGTCCGCCATCTTGATTTTGAGGAAACAAAACGGAATGTTTTTGAGTGTTACGGTATAACCGAATAATTTTTACAGATAATAGTAATGTTTCACGTGAAACACTACTATTTTTTTGCGAGGTAACATAATGGAAATACTGCTTAACTGCTTAAAAGCCTTTGTTGTCGGAGGCGCAATTTGTCTTGTCGGACAAATTCTGATAGATTATACTAAACTCACCCCCGCAAGAATACTCGTCTCTTTTGTGGTTGCGGGTGTTGTGTTGACAGCAATCGGCTGTTACGACCCGCTTGTGGAGTTTGCGGGAGCAGGAGCTACCGTGCCTTTGACGGGTTTTGGTTACAGTATTGCTAAGGGCGTAAAGGAAGCTATAATGCAATACGGGATAATAGGAGCGTTGTCGGGAGGGATAGCCGCCACCTCGGCAGGTATTGCCGCATCGGTGTTTTTTGGCTTTTTGATGGCGCTTATATTCAAACCGGGCGATAAGTCTTAATTCAAAATAACTTTACAAACTCTTGTTTTGCTGATATAATAAATTCAAATGAGATTTAATGTTTCACGTGAAACAAAGGAGTTTGTAATGGGTAAAATCATTTCAATAGTTAATCAAAAGGGCGGTGTTGGGAAGACTACTACCGCTGTGAATTTAGCTTCTGCGCTCGGAATTGAGGGCAAAAAAGTGCTTTTGGTGGACGCTGACCCTCAGGGAAACACCACAAGCGGCTACGGTATAAATAAAAAACGTATAGCGCTTTCCTCCTATGATTTGTTGATTGGCAACGCTACCGCCGATAAAGTAGCTATAAAAACCGAATATAAAAATGTGGACATTGTTCCCGCTTCGATAGATTTGGCGGCGGCTGAGGTTGATTTAATCGAAATCGAACACCGTGAGTCACAGCTTAAAATCGCACTTTCGGCTGTCAGAGAGGCCTATGACTATATATTTATTGACTGTCCGCCGTCGTTGGGACTTATCACCGTCAATTCACTTAATGCAAGCGATACAGTGCTCGTGCCTATTCAATGCGAATATTTTGCCTTAGAGGGACTTTCTCAGCTTATGTCAAGCGTTCGTCAGGTAAAAAGACTTTATAATCCCACCTTAGAAATAGAGGGGATAGTGCTAACTATGTTTGACGGCAGACTAAAGCTTACCCATCAGGTTGTGGCAGAAATTAAGAAATATTTTGCTAACAAGCTTTACAAAACAGCTGTTCCACGCGCTGTTCGTCTTTCCGAGGCTCCAAGCTACGGAATGCCGATTCAGTATTACGATAAGCACTCCAAAGGAGCTGCCGCCTATAACGATTTGGCGAAAGAATTTTTAAAGAAAAACAGGAGGGTTTAAAATGGCAGTTAAAAACAGAGGCCTCGGCAGAGGAATTGAAAGCATTTTTGACGAAAATTCTACATATAACGACAAAATAGTAACACTTAATATAAATGATATTGAGCCAAACCGCAATCAGCCCCGTAAGGATTTTGACGAGGAGGCACTGTCTAGCCTTGCTGAAAGTATTTCACAGCACGGGCTTATTCAGCCGATTACCGTTCGTTCCACTATTGGAGGAGGATATACAATTGTTGCCGGCGAGCGCCGCTGGAGAGCAAGCCGTTTGGCGGGTCTTACCGAAATTCCCGTTGTGGTTAAGGATAGCGACGAGCAGACCTTGATGGAAATCGCTCTTGTGGAAAATCTGCAAAGAGAGGACCTTAATGCGGTAGAGGAAGCCTTGGGATATAAGGCTTTGATTGACGAATTTGGTCTTACCCAAGAACAAGTTGCCGAAAAAATGGCAAAATCAAGAAGCGCCGTTACAAATATTTTAAGACTTCTCAATTTAAGGGATAAAGAACTTGACGCTCTTAGAAAATCCCTCATAACCGCAGGCCATGCAAGGGCGTTGCTTCCAGTTGAGGATATAACGTTGAGGGATAAAATGTTTGAGGCGGCTTTGGAGGGCGCAAATGTGCGTACTCTTGAGAAAATGGCAAAAGCTACCGAGCCCAAACAAAAGAAAAGAGAGACAAAACCCACCTTTTACAGCGAGGTGGAACTTTCCCTTAAAAACGAGATGCGTCGCAAGGTTTCGGTAAAGCCTACAGGCAAGGGCAAAGGAACTATCACGATAGAGTTCTTTAGTGACGAGGAGCTTTCGGAGTTCGCTGAAAGGCTTTGCAAATAAAAAATGACGAAAAGACTTAGAAACATTATTGCAAGCAGGCATTTTCGCCGAAGACCGCCTCCGATAAAATATTAGTGCTTTAAATCTAATATTTTATTAAGAGGTGTAAAAATGAATATATTCTTTATTTTTTCTATTCTGGCATTGCTTTGTTGGAGCGGTTCCGACCTTTTCTCTAAAATAGGAACCCGTGAATACGATAAAAACAGTCATTGGAAGGTTGTTTTTGCGGTCGGCTTTATAATGGGTATACATTTCTTTATAACGCTTATCGGCGGTGCGGTAATTGATAACACGGTTGGCGTGGATAATATCAGTCAGACACTTGCTAGTCTTGTTTATACCGACTTTAAGATAATGGACTTTGTGACTTATCTTCCGATTGCGGGGCTTTACATATTGGCAATGGTGCTCGGCTACGTAGGGCTCCGTTATATCGAGCTTTCGATTTCCTCACCCATCTGTAATTCCTCGGGTGCACTAGCCTTCCTGCTTTGCGTTATCCTTGGTATTTTCTCTCTCGAAGACATCACCGCAACTACTATAATAGGCATCGTAATGATAACTGTCGGTATCGTGGCTTTGGGCTTTATTGAGCAAAGAGAAGACGACGAGGTTAAAAAAGCCAGACAAGAAATGGCAAACAGAAAGTACACCAAGAGCATACTAGCATTCTTGTTGCCGTTATCATATCTTGTGATTGACGCATTGGGCACCGTTGGTGATGAATATCTTTTCTCTGATGGCTTTATAGAGAAAACAGGTATTGAAATGAGCGACTATGCCGCAAACTCTGCTTTTGAACTAACGTTCTTTGTTTTGGCTGTGTTTGCATTCATCTGGCTTAAATTCGTTAAAAAGGACGTTGTTTTCAAAGGCAGCAAGGCGTTATATGCCGGAGGACTTTGCGAAACGGTCGGCCAGATATTCTATATGGCAGTAATGTTCAGCGATTTCTCGGCTGGTATGGTAATTATTTCGGCTTACTGTGCAATTTCTGTTTTGTGGAGCAGAATTTTCCTGAAAGAAAAGCTTTCTTGGAAACATTATTTCGTAATTGCCCTCGTAATTGCAGGTATTGTTATATTAGGATAGTGTCACAATGTAATATTTTCCAATTTTATGGGAATTATTTTAAGTGTGAAAAACTAAAAGGATGATTTTATGAAACCTACATTATATATAGTAATTCCTTGCTACAATGAGCAAGAGGTACTGCCTAAAACGGCTCCTGTATTTAAGCAAAAGCTTTTGGAGCTCCACGAAAAGGGCAAGATTTCCGATAAAAGCCGTGTGCTCTTTGTTGACGACGGAAGCCGTGATAACACTTGGAGTATAATCGAGTCCTTGTCGGAGGACAAGTGCTTTGAGGGTGTAAAGCTTAGCCGTAATTTTGGGCATCAGCGTGCTCTCTTGGCGGGACTTATGACCGCACAGGACGAATGCGATGTTACCGTTTCTATTGACTGCGACGGACAGGACGATATAAACGCTATCGATTTGATGATTGATGAATATTTAGGTGGCGCCGAAATTGTTTACGGCGTCAGAAATGACCGCACAAGCGACACTGCGTTTAAAAGGATTACTGCTCAAGGGTTTTATAAGTTTATGAAGATTATGGGCGCCGATGTGGTGTATAACCACGCCGATTACCGCCTTATGTCGGCAAGAGCGTTAAAGGAATTTGCCGATTTCAAGGAGTTCAACCTTTTCTTGCGTGGAATGGTGCCGATGGTAGGTTTTAAATCGACCGCTGTTTACTATGAACGCCACGAGCGTTTGGCGGGCAAAAGCCATTACCCCTTAAAAAAGATGCTTTCCTTGGCGATGGACGGGATAACAAGCCTTTCCACAAAACCAATAAGGCTAATTACTGCTTTGGGGTTTGTGGTTGCCGTAATCAGCTTAGTGGGTATAATCTGGTCGGTCATCTCAGTTTTAACCGAAAGCACCGTTGCGGGTTGGGCATCGACAGTCAGTATAATCTGTTTCCTCGGCGGTATTCAACTTTTAAGTATCGGCGTAATTGGGGAGTATGTTGGCAAGATTTATATGGAAACAAAAAAACGCCCTCGATATATTATCGAAAAGCGAACAGAAAAATGATATATTATATATAATGTGTAGTACGGAGACACTTTTTGAAAGAAGTTGTCTCCGTAATTTTTTATCAAGCAAAATGTATAATAGGTATTTTTTTACATATTATATATGCATACACACGCCAAAATAGTTGTCTTGGAGCTTTCAAAACCCAATATATTGTGGCTCCAAAATTTTTTGAAAATTTTTGTAAAAAAGTTCAAAAAAAGTGTTGACAAAGGGTAAATGGTGTGGTATTATAATCGGGCGCCTTGAAAAAAGGCGTTGAAACGGACCTTGAAAATTAAACAACGAAAAGTAATAAGGACCCGACGATTCTTATGAGAAATCATATAAATCAAGGACAATTATTAATGCGTCAGCATTAAGTAAGAATGAGCTAAAGAGCTTATCTAAGAAGATTTTAACACTTTTGTGTTGAGATATAATTTTTTAGAGAGTTTGATCCTGGCTCAGGACGAACGCTGGCGGCGTGCCTAACACATGCAAGTCGAACGGAGTGTTTCGCTGATTTGATTCTAGCTTGCTAGAGGATTTTCTTGAAACA
>JAZONB010000026.1:0-6942 GCA_045654305.1 Acutalibacteraceae bacterium
TTTATGGTGTTCTCTTGACATTTACCCCTGCGGCTGCTGATACCATAATGCATTATTTTAAAGACACTAATACTACAGCTGAGGATTATGATTTAATTTTCACAGGTGATTTAGGTTATGTTGGCACACACTGTCTATATGAACTTTTGCTTAAAGAGGATGTTGATATACGTTGCCGTCATACCGATTGTGGAAATATAATTTTCAACAAAGATTCTCAGGATACCCATTCTGGCGGTTCGGGTTGTGGCTGTAGCGCAAGCGTTCTTTGTTCTTATGTAATGCATAGAATGGAAGAAAAGCAACTTAATAATATACTCTTTTTATCAACAGGAGCATTGATGTCACCAACATCGTCTTATCAAGGTGAAAGTATTCCCGGTATTGCTCATCTTTTGCATATAAAAAATTAGTTTGATTATTTGGTATTCAGGTGCTATAATTAGATAAATAATAGCGAGGAGTGATGCGTTTGTGGAAAAAGAAATTTTGAGTTTGATTAAAGAAAGAAAATTTTCTTCATTAAGACAGATGCTGTTAACTTTCAATCCGACCGATATATCTGTTATTTTAGAGGAAACAGAAAGCAAAGATTTACCTTTAGTATTCAGAATTTTACCTAAAGAAATTGCTGCCGAAGTTTTCGTTGAAATGGATAGTGATATGCAACAACTACTCATTGAATCTTTTAGTGACGCAGAGCTCAAAGATGTTTTAGATGAGTTGTTTATGGATGATACGGTTGATATTATTGAGGAAATGCCTGCAGTTGTAGCTAAAAGAATTTTAAAACAGACAGATAATAAAACGAGGCAAATGATAAATAAGCTTTTAGCTTATCCTGATAGCAGTGCCGGAAGCGTGATGACCACCGAGTACATCAGCATCAAAAAAAATATGACGGTTGACGAGGCATTTGCACGAATTAGGCAAAATGCTGTTGATGCGGAGTCAATTTATACCTGTTATGTCACTGACAGAAGCCGTCATCTTTTAGGTGTTGTTACTGTTAAGGATTTGCTGTTAAGCCGTTCTGAAATGATTATAGAAGAAATAATGGAAACGAATGTTATTTCTGCGGGCACATTGGATGATAGGGAAGAAGTTGCAAAGCTCTTTGAAAAATATAATCTTTATACCTTGCCGATAGTTGATACCGAAAATCGTTTGGTAGGTATTGTAACGGTTGATGATGCTATCGATGTTATGCAAGAAGAGGTTTCTGAAGATATTGAAAAAATGGCGGCTATTTTACCGAGTGAAAAAGATTATTTAAAAACAGGGGCATATGAAACCTTTAAAGCGAGAATACCGTGGCTGTTGTTTTTGATGATTTCTGCTACCGTTACAGGCGCTATAATTTCTTCATTCGAAGTGCATCTTGCTAAATGGATGGCACTAATTGCTTTTATTCCTATGCTAATGGGTACGGGAGGTAATTCGGGAAGTCAGTCCTCTGTAACTGTAATTAGAGGACTTTCTTTAGGTGAAATCGAGTATAGCGATATTTGGCGTGTTATTTGGAAAGAACTTAGAGTTTCTGTAATTTGCGGATTGGTTTTAGGTGTTATAAATTTCATTAAATTATATTTGGTTGATTTTTTGCTTTTAGACAGTTTTGATGCGGATATTTATCTGCTTGAAATGATAGTAATTTCTTTGACGCTTGTTTTTGTAGTTATCATAGCAAAGCTTGTTGGTTGCACCCTTCCTATACTTGCCAAAAAGGTAGGGTTTGACCCGGCTGTTATGGCGAGCCCCTTGGTTACTACAATTCTTGATGCGCTGTCGCTTGTGATATATTTTTCTATCGCAATTTTTGTTTTGAATTAACTGTTTGTTTGACAAAACAAATAGTGTGGTGTAAAATGGATTTATTGAAAATTTCGGAGGATTTTTGTTGTGGCAATTAAGATTTCACCTTCTGTTTTAACAGCGGATTTTTTGAGTTTGGCGGAGGATATTGCGCGCTTAGAGGAAGCGGGTACTGATATGCTTCATTTAGATGTTATGGACGGAATTTTTGTTCCTAATATTTCTTTTGGAGTACCTGTTATAAAGTCTATTAAAGCTCATTCCACAGTACCCTTAGATGTACATTTAATGATAGACCGTCCGCACCGTTACATAAAAGAATTTGCAAAAGTTGCAGATATTTTAGGTTTTCATTTTGAGGCTGGCAGTGATGTAGAAGAAACCCTTAAAGAAATTCGTGCTTTGGGTTGTAAATCCTGTCTTACAATTAAACCTTGCACTGAGCCTGAGGAAATTTTTCATCTGCTTCCTCTGTGTGATATGGTACTCGTAATGTCTGTTGAACCTGGTTTTGGCGGTCAGACTTTTATGCCGTCAGCTTTACCAAAACTTGAAAAATTGAGAGCTGAAATCAACCGTTTGGGACTTGATATAGATTTAGAGGTTGATGGTGGTATTAACAGCGAAACCGCGCCGTTGGCAATTAAAGCGGGTGCGAATGTTTTAGTTGCAGGGAACTATGTCTTTTCTGCTGAGGATATGTCTGCGAGGATCAAAGAAATTAAATCTCTTGGTTAATGCTGTTAAGAAGATAAAATATAAAAAAGCACCCCTAAGGGTGCTTTTTTATTCTGCGCTTTTAGCAGCAACCACAATTGTTGTCGCAACCACAACCACAGCCGTTGTTAGCAGTGTTAGTGCCACAAGAGCCGCCGCAGCAGAAGAGGATGAGGATAAGGATGATTATCCATGAGCAATTGTTTCCACCGAAGTTACACATAATTTCTTGACCTCCTTTGCCTGTTTTCATCACATACTATGCTGGAGGAGGTGAATGTGTTACAATATTATTGAAAATAAATTAAAAGTAATGTATAATAATCTAAATTGTTTTTTATTATTTAGTAATATAAATAATATTTTTCATATCAAGGTATCAAGGAGAGAAAACTTGATTACGATTTTAATCAAAAAAAGAAAGGATTAAAAATGTTTGTTTTTGTTGTATTACTTTTTATACTTTCAATATATAAGTGTAAGCCGAGGCTTGATAAAGGTTTTTATGATGACTATGCTTCAATTAACCAATCTCGCTCAATAAACGGTATATTTATAATGCTTATATTATTAAGTCACACATTTGCACGGGTGACTCCAAGCGGTGTGTTTGATGAAATATATTTGCCGTTTCGAATCTTTTTGGGTCAGTTTGTTGTGGTGCCGTTTCTTTTTTACTCGGGTTACGGAATAATGGAATCAATAAAAAATAAAGGTTCCTATATCCGTACTTTCCCGAAAAAACGGCTTTTAAAAATTTTCATTCGCTTTTTAATTATTACCGTTATTTATATTTTTCTTCACCTGTGTTTACAAAGCGAATATTCACTAACACATATATTGCTTTCGTTTACCGGTATAAAATCTATCGGTAACGGAGGTTGGTATATGTTTTCTACATTTATTTTTTACATATGTGTTATTATTTGCTTTAATGTTTTTAAAAAGAATAATTGGCTCGCTGTTATTTCGGTTGCTTTCTGTCTAGTTGCATTAGCAGTTGTAGAGATACTTTTCCGTTTTCCGACTTATTATTACAACACAACAATATTTTTTGTCGTAGGTATGTTTTATTCTTTACTCAAAGATAAATTTGATGCAATCGTTATGAAAAATAATATTGTATGGCTTGCAACAATGTTGCTAAGTATAATTGGTTTTGTTTTTTTAAAAGGTTTTGTGACTCTCTCGGTCATTTTCTATCCTGTTTGGTGTATGGCAGGTATGCTGATGATTTTGTGTCTGACGATGAAATTGAAAATACAAAACAAAGCTCTGATTTGGTTTGGAAAGACAATATTCTACAATTTTATGTTGCAGGCCATAGCACAAATAGTGTTTACAAAATTCTTGAAAAATAATATCGTGATATACATACTGGTTATAGTAGTTACCATTATTTTCACATATTTAGCAGATTATTTATTTACACGGGCAGATAAAAGCTATCTCCAAAGAAAAAAACAATAAATATTTTAAATTCTTTGCATTTTTTAACCGAATTACAAAAGCTCCCAATATTGGGAGCTTTGAATTTTATGCAAATAAGGTGAGCTGGTTATTATCATCGCAAATTCCTAAAAATATTTCTTTTGAACTTTCATAGCCTTGACATTTTAGTTCTTTATTAAGCCAATTTATATCAAGACCGAGCTGCATTAAATTTTCCTGTAAAATTTTTCCGTCCATAATTACTTCGGTATTGATTGATTACGGTGGGGGGAACTATATTCATATCGTTTGGGTTCACAGGGCGTTTTATAGCTTTGGGTAAAACAGTTAATCTGCCGTTATATGCAAAAATGGCAGTTTGAATGTCGTTTAGGTTAAAGTAACCTTCTTGCCGGCACATTACCAAAAATTCACTCAAATCAATTTTTCACTCTTTTATCTGTCCGAAATTCTTGACAAGTTTCAGTAAAAATCCTCATTCTTGCGAATGAGGATTTTTGGTCGAGGTGACAGGGCTCGAACCTGCGGCATCTAGTTCCCAAAACTAGTGCGCTACCAACTGCGCCACACCTCGATAAAATATAAAATTGTTGAAAAATAGTTTTGGTAACCCTCTTGCGGTGCCCGACGACACGATACTACCGTATCTCGCTTGTCGACCGCGGCGCTTCGTTTTGCTCGCTGTATCTCACATTGTGAGCGCTCGCAACCTCACCCAAAACTAGTGCGCTACCAACTGCGCCACACCTCGTTTTTTTGAATTTTGATTGTTCTGAACTTTATAGAACTTGTACATTATATAACATAACACAGATTTTGTCAACAAAATCTGTGTTAAAATTTTTGAGAAGTTGAATTAATTGTTTTTTCCTTTGATTTTTGCAAGGGGATTTGAGTCGACAGCGTCTTTGATTTGTGTGTCTGACACATGGGTATATATTTGTGTTGTGCCGAGATTTGAGTGTCCTAAAATATCCTTAAGCACTCGGATGTCAACATTACCGTGTTGATACATAAGAGTTGCGGCAGTGTGTCTTAATTTATGGGTTGAGTAGCCCATATTACCAAGCCCTGATTTTTCTAAATAGGTTTTAACTATATGCTGAACGGTTTTGTTACTGATTCTTTTTTTGTTGCGGCTTATAAACAGAGCATTTTTATCATTAACATTTACGCCGTCGTTTGGTCTTACAGTCAAATAACGGTGTATCGCATCAATGCAGGCAGAATTAAGGTAAACTATTCTTTCCTTGTTGCCTTTACCTATGACGGTTAATGTATTATCGCTTGAAATACTTGAAAGATTTAAAGCACACAGCTCTGCCAAACGAAGACCGCAGTTTAAAAAGAGGGTCAATATGCAATAATCTCTTTCTTTATTCGGTCCATCAACGGAACTCAAAAGTTCTAAAGAATCTTCTAAAGTTAGATGCTTTGGAAGTGACTGTTTAACCTTTGGAGATTCCAAAAGTTCTGCAGGGTTGTTATCTAACTGATGGGTTTGTACCGACAAATATTTAAAAAACATTCTAAGGGTTGAGGTCTTTCTTGCTCTTGAAGCGGCGCCGTTTTGTCTTTCTTCTTTGCAATATACCATAAAAGCATATAGGTCGGTCACAGATATGGTTTTAATTAAAGCAATATCAACAGAACTGATGCTAATATTTTCAAATTCGGTGTCTTTTGGCACTTTGCCTTTAATTAGTAATATGTATCTAAAAAAGGTTTGCAAATCTAAATAATATCCTTCTACCGAGCGAGAGGATTTACCTTTAATTGTTTCATTATATGTTAAAAAATCTCTTATAACGGCAGGGCAGGATTGCAAAACCTCAAGTTTCATATCTACAGCTCCATAGTATTTAATGGTTGAATTATACCATTTTTTTACGCAAAAATCAATCTAAAAGAAGGCGCAAAGAAATAATTTTGCATTTTATTAGATAAAATGTGGTTCTATACATAAATTTATTTGAATTTTGTTGGTTTCGCTATTGACAAGTGTTGGTTTCTGTATTAAAATGAGTGTGAGAAATTATATCTTTATGATTTATATAACGAAAGGAATGTGAGATAGATGCCTGATTTTTACAGTAGGGAAATACCAAAAAGCCCAAGAATACAAAAATTGGTTGACAATCTCTTTGAAAACGCTCCTCAGATAGAAACTGACAGAGCTGTGCTCCTCACAGAAAGCTATCGCGCGACCGAGGGTAAACCCATTATTACCCGAAGAGCTGAGGCTTTTGAGCACATTTTGAAAAATATTCCGATAACAATTCGTCCTTTGGAGTTGGTTGTTGGTAGTTCAACTATCAAATCGAGAAGCTGTCAGGTTTTCCCTGAGTATTCTTTTGAATGGATAGAGTCGGAGTTTGACACTATTGCAACAAGAAGTGCTGACCCGTTTTACATATCAAATAAAGATAAGGAGACCTTGAGAGAGGTATTTAAGTACTGGAAGGGTAAGACCACAAGTGACTTGGCTTATGAATATATGAGCGATGGTGCAAAGCAAGCTATCGAGCATAATATATTCACAGTTGGTAACTATTTTTATAACGGAATCGGCCACGTTACGGTTGATTACGGGCTGGTACTTGAAATCGGTTTTGAGGGAATTATCAAGAGGGCAGAGGACGCTTTGAATTCACTTAAAGAAAGCGAAAGCGATTATGTTCGCAGAAGAGCATTCTTAAAAGCCGTTATTAAATCTTGTAACGCTGTTTGTGAGTATGCGGAGCGCTATGCACTTTTAGCTGCTCAGATGGCTCAAAAAGAAACTGACCAACAGCGCCGTATGGAGTTGGCTTTAAAAGCAAATAACTGTGCAAATGTTCCCCGTAAGGGTGCTACCTCATTCTATGAGGCTTGTCAGTCTTTCTGGTTTGTACAGATGCTTATACAGATTGAGTCAAATGGTCACTCGATTTCTCCGGGACGTTTTGACCAATATAT
>JAZONB010000027.1:0-8131 GCA_045654305.1 Acutalibacteraceae bacterium
ATTCGCCCTCTTAAAATTTTGTTGCTTAATTTAATGCCCAAGAAAATTGAGACCGAAACCCAGTTATCCCGTTTGCTTGGAAACTCGCCCTTGCAGGTGGATTTGGAGTTAATTCACACTAAAAGCCATAAATCCAAAAACACATCAGCCGAGCATCTTTTCACATTCTACAAAACCTTTGACGATATAAAGGAACAGACCTTTGACGGTATGATTATTACCGGCGCTCCCGTGGAACTGATGGAATTTGAAGAGGTTGAGTACTGGAACGAACTGCGTGAAATTATGGAATGGACTAAAACCCACGTTCACAGCACCTTGCATATTTGTTGGGGCGCTCAGGCAGGGCTTTATTATCATTACGGAATTAAAAAATATCCGCTCGATAAAAAGCTTTTCGGAGTTTTCCCCCATAAGGTGGATTACAAGAAATCTATCCTTTTCCGTGGCTTTGACGATACCTTTATGGTGCCTCAGTCCCGTCACACTACTGTTAAAGCCGAGGACATTAAAAAGGTAAAAGAATTGAAAATTTTATCGACCTCCGAGGAAGCGGGAGTTTATGTCGTTTCCACTAAAGGCGGAAAGCAGATATTTATTACGGGACATTCAGAGTACGATGCCGATACTTTGGCTCAGGAGTATTTTAGAGATTTAGGCGAGGGCAAGGAAATAGAAATTCCAAAGAACTATTTTCCTGACGATAACCCGAAAAATGCTCCCGTTATTTCTTGGCGTGCTCACGCAAACTTGCTTTTTTCCAACTGGCTTAACTACTTTGTTTACCAGACTACACCTTATGATATTGAGAAGATAAAATAAAAAAACTTCCCTTATGGGAAGTTTTTTATTCTATATTAAGCTTTGTTTCTCTGGCGTAAAAGAAAATATACTGCTGAACGATACCTGCATACGGTACGGCTACTTCGGGCAATTCTCCGCCGAAAAGCTGTTGCAAGGCTTTTTTAATCCACACATCTTTCGGTAAAGCTTCAATATGTCCGTGTGAAAAAAGCAAAGCGCAGTCAGCAACCTTGGGACCTACTCCCTTGATTTTCAAAAGTTCGGCTTGAGCGTCGGCATAAGGCATATTTTTAAGAGTATCGAGATTAACCTCGCCGTTTGCTACCTTTCTTGCGGCATCGATTATGTATTTTGCTCTGAATCCTGCCCTTAAAGGTGCTAAATCGTCGGGTTCTAATTTCGCTAAGGTTTCGGCTGTGGGAAAAGTGTAACCACCCTCAATTTTTTCGCCAAACTCCTCACAAAGCCTCGAAATAATACCTTTAATTCTTTTGATATTATTGTTTTGCGAAATGATAAACGAGCACAAGGTTTCCCAAGGCGGTTGGTTTAAAACACGAATACCGTTTCCGTACTGTGCCGCCGTTTTAAGTGTCTCGTTTTGGCTTATGGTTTCAATTATCTCATTGTAGTCTCTATCTAAATCAAAATAATACTGCCATATTTCTTCGAATTCTTCTTGGTTTACATTATATAAAACAAATCTGCCGTCAGAAAGTTTTTCTATTTCTAAATATCTTTGACAGGCAACACCGCACCATTTCGTGTCACTTACAGGCTCGAAACGGAAAGCCTGACCGCAGTCAAGGGTTTGGCTTAGTGAAAACGGGTCGGTTAGGGTAAGATAGGTATTATTGTTTTCAAATTCGGCGTCAAACATTTTTTCACCTCTTGATTGAATTATACAAAAAATGTGGTATAATGGCAATAGTAAAGTTTTGGAGTGGATATTATGCGTGACGATATTTGTACCATACCGATTAGTGAAATATTTGAAGAAAATGACGGTTGTCCTATATGCCGAATGTATGAGCGAGCCGAAAAAAGAATTGTGGAGTACATTTTGGGCGACGCTATGATGGAGCCTGATGTGAGAATTGCCACAAACAAGGTCGGTTTTTGCGAAAAGCACTATGATAAAATGCTGTCAACCCGTGGCAGACTGCAGTTAAGTCTTATGCTTCAAACCCATATCGATGAAATAAATAAAGGCATTTTTAATAAAAGCCTTTTCTCATCAGCTTCTAAAAAGTGTGAGAAAGCGGGAAAAATTTCCGAAACCTGTTTTATATGCGATAAAATTGAGTTTGGTCTTAGCCGAATGATAGAGACTGTCTACCGCACCTATGAAACCCAGAGGGATTTCAGGGAAATGTTTAATTCCCAACCGCAGTTCTGTCTGCCTCATTTTGAAAGGCTAATGGCGGAGTATGACAAGAGAAAAATGAAGCGTTACGGCAGTGAATTTGTGAGTAACCTAACCCGTATAACGTCAGATTATTCCAAAAAACTTTATGAAGATGTTTCAGAGTATTGCAAGGTTTATGACTACCGCTCGGCAGGGGAGAAAAACCTATCAGAAGACGCTTTAAATTCGGTTGATAACACCGTAAATTTCTTAACGGGCAGACGAGAGGGATAAAAAAATTCCTGCTTCTTATCACAGCTTAAAAAGAGCAAATTTTTAGTGTTTTTTCGACAAAAAATTTAAAGTTATCCACAGTATTAGTTTACATAACAACAAAAAATAATCTAAAAGTGGATAAAAAAGCACGAAATTAAGCCAGTTAATCAACTTTTTAACCGAGTTATCCACATTTTTATGTTAACCTGAATAATCCTTCCTTTTTATGGCAAAACTATTGTTAAAGTCCTAAAAAAGGAGCAAAATTTTATGGTTAAGGGTGTAAATAAAAGGGTAATCGAGGTTAATAATACAGGCAACAAATTTTTCGAGAAAATTGTTTTCTATGTCAAGGCCGAATATGGGGATTTAACCTCAGTTGAATTAAAGCAAGCGACCGAATTTCTGTCTCTCGGGTTTGGGGAAAATCTTCCCCTTAAAAATCCGTCTTTAAGGCATCGCAGAAAAGTTAAGAAAATTAGGCTGATTTGTATTTCGGCGCTGTTGGCTTTAGGGGTGTCGGCGGTTGTTTTGTGGATTATTTTGTAAATAAAGTATTAAAAAAGCAAGGGAATGGCTTTGTTCTCTTGCTTTTTTTTATGATTTGGAATATAATGTAGTTAAATATATTTTTTAGGAGTAAATATGAAGGAAATAATCAAAGACGGCGCTAAGCTGTTCGGTAAAATTATTGTTATTAACATACTTTGTTTTTTCTTGGTTTTATCCATTGTTGCTATCGCTGTGGGATTGTTAAAGGATAGCGCAAATCCTGATGTATACGGGCCTATTGTTCAAATTTTGACTCTAATGTTGCTTATAGGTATGCTTTATCCCACACTTTGGGATAAGGGGTATAAGGACCGTAATATGGTACTTACCGGAAACAGGCAAGCAGATATTTTAAAGGGACTTAAAATTGGCTTGGTTGCGATTATTCCGTCTGTGCTGTCGATTCCTGTTTTTGCTTTAATTAAATCTTTCTCCGCAGCACTTTACAAGCTTCTAAACCCGTCATATTATTATTTATTTGATATTTTAACAAGAGGAACAAATAAATTCTGTGAGATAGCAGTTTGGAAATTTATAGTTATGGCAATAATTTTCCTATTAGTTCCTGCAATTTCTTTTTTGGGATATTATCTTGGATTTAAAGATTTCTCCATAGGTGAGAAACTCACATACAAAAAGACAAAATAAAGGAGTTTTAAAATGGCATTTTTCGGTTTTTTTAATTATAATAAAGAGGGTCCGGGAATTTCCAAAGATGCGCCCAAAAAGCGTACATTTATAGTATTTTTCGAAACCTTTTTCAGAAACTTTTGGAAATTTATATCAATCAGTTTTGTCTACTCGCTAATTTCTGTGCCACAGCTTACATCGGGCTTGGCTGCTGCAGGTATGACAAATGTGGCAAGAAACACCGCAAGGGACAAGCATTCTTTCGGTCTTAGCGACTTTTTTGAAACCATAAAGAAAAACTGGAAACAAGCTTTGCCTGCGGGAATTATCAACACATTAGTTTATGCTGTTTTGCTTTTTGATGCGTGGTTTTTCTATAACAGCGAGGGGACTGTTGCTCAAATCGGCTTAGGAATAACCTTTGCTATGCTGTTCACATTCACTGTTATGAATTATTTTTTGTGGACACTCATGATAACCTTTAAGTTCTCCTTAAAGCAGATTTACAAAAACAGCTTTAAATTTGTTTTTATTAACTTTAAAAGCAATTTAATCTGCTTCTTCTCACAGGCTTTAGTTCTTGCCATATATGTTGGAATTTTGTTCTTGCTTTCTAACTGGTTCATACTTGTTTTGACTGTTGAGATGATAATTTATGCTATTACTTTCCCGTCATTTAAGTATTTATTGGTGCAGTATTGTGTTTTCCCCTCGGTTAAAAAGTACATCATCGACCCTTATTACGAAGCCCATCCCGATGAGGATTTGGATAAACGCCGTGATTTGGGAGTTTACACCCCTGAGAAGACTGTTATCGAGAACGAAGATGGCGAAGAAGAAAGCGAAAATGTATTTAACGACTAAACCCGCGATTTCAAGCATATATATTAAAAGGACCCGAATTCTAAGACACGAGAATTCGGGTTCTTTTGACGAAAGGGGTAATTTTATGTTTTCGAGAATTTCAGACATTAAAATGAAACAGATAGTTTGCGTTAAAAACGGGTGTGTTTTAGGGTATCCGGGGGACGTGGAATTCAGTTGTCCCGACGGCAAAGCTCAGGCGCTGATTATCTTCGGCAGACTTCGTTTTTTCGGTATTTTGGGTAGGGATGAGGATATAGTAATTCCGTGGAGCGAAATTGAGGTTATCGGACAGGAAACAATACTTGTTAACACAGACCCCGCCCCCTTTGTTAACCTTGGCAAAAGAAACCGATTTTTCGGGGTTTAAGGCTTGCTTTTGAGACTAACATATTATATAATAATATGTTAGAATGGTGGTGTGGTATGGATATTCAGTTAAATGACCGTTTGGTTATGAAAAAAAGTCATCCTTGCGGATGCAACACCTTTAGGGTAACGAGAATCGGTATGGATTTTAAGCTTGTTTGCGAGGGGTGCTCTCACGAAATCCTGATACCACGTGTGAAAGCCGAAAAAAATATAAAAAAGATTATTAAACCTTGTGAGGAGTAAATATGTTTAATAAATTGGAAACGGTTGTAAACCGTTACGAACAAATAGGAATTGAGCTGACTCGTCCTGATGTAGCTTCCAATAACGAGCTTTTCAGAAAGCTGATGAAAGAGCACAGTGAGTTAACTCCTATTGTAGAAAAATACAGGGAGTATACATCTGCCGTAACTGCCCAAAAGGATGCTTTGGAAATCTTGGCAGAGGCGGGCTCGGATAAGGAACTTAAAGAGCTTGCCGAAGAAGAACTAAAAAATGCAAAAGAAAATATTGAAGTATTTTCTGATGAACTTAAAATTTTGCTTCTTCCAAAGGACCCTAACGATGAAAAGAATGTTATCGTGGAAATAAGAGGCGGAGCCGGCGGTGAGGAAGCGGCTTTATTTGCGGGCAGTCTTTACAGAATGTACACTATGTACGCTGAAAGTAGACGCTGGACTACTGAGATAGTTAATGCCAACGAAACGGAGCTTGGCGGTTATAAGGAAATCAGCTTTATGATAGAGGGTGCGGGAGCATATTCACGCTTTAAATACGAAAGCGGTGTGCATCGTGTTCAGCGTGTACCCGACACCGAAACTCAGGGCAGAATTCACACCTCGACAGTAACGGTTGCGGTTTTACCCGAGGCTGAGGATGTTGAGCTTGAAATCAACCCTGCCGACCTTAAAATCGACACTTTCCGCTCATCGGGTGCGGGCGGTCAGCATATAAATAAAACTTCATCCGCTATCCGTGTGACACATATTCCAACAGGCACCGTTGTAGAGTGTCAGGACGAGCGAAGCCAGTTTAAGAATAAAGACAAGGCGCTTAAAATTTTGCGTTCAAGATTGCTTGACGAGGCTCAGCGTGAGCATGACGAGGCAATAGCTTCTGATAGAAAGTCACAGGTAGGTACGGGTGACAGAAGTGAGCGTATCAGAACCTATAACTATCCTCAGGGCAGAGTTACAGACCACAGAATAGGTCTTACACTTTACAAGCTTGACCAAATTTTAAACGGCGATATGGATGAGGTGGTAGATTCTTTGATTACCTACTACCGAGCCGAAGCCTTAAAACAGGAACAGGAACAGTAAAATGGAAACATTAAAGCTGAAGGACGATAGAGATGGTCTTGAAAAGGCGGCAGAGCTACTGAAAAGCAGTGGAGTGGTGGCAATACCTACCGAAACGGTTTACGGACTTGCTGCAAATGCTTTTGATGAAAATGCTGTCGGTAAAATATTCAAGGCTAAGGGCAGACCTCAGGACAATCCTTTAATAGTTCACATTTCTGATATGGAAATGCTAAATTTGGTTGCTAAGAACATTCCTGACTTAGCGCTAAAATGCGCCGAAAAGTTTTGGGCAGGACCTTTCACTATGGTGCTTCCTAAAACAGATAAAATAGGTGACTGCATTTCGCCAAACCTTGATACGGTAGCAGTCAGAATGCCACAAAACAAGGTGGCGCTCGAAATCATAAAATTATGCGGTTTTCCTTTGGCAGCTCCTTCGGCTAACACATCGGGAAGTCCCAGCCCTACCTCCGCTTTTCATGTCGAGGCGGATTTGTCGGGTAAAATAGACGCTATAGTTTATTCCGATGACTGTGATGTAGGTGTCGAGTCAACTGTTGTTTCCTTTGTCGAAAACCCACCAAGGCTTTTAAGACCGGGTGGCATCACAGCCGAGCAGTTAAGGGAAATAATACCTGATATTGTTATTGATAAAGCGGTTTTGGCAGAGCCTGAAAAGGGTGAACAGGTAGCATCCCCCGGAATGAAGTACAAGCATTACGCCCCTAAAACCGAAAGCTTTTTGGTAGTGGGTGATAGCGAGGACTTTATTAAGTTTGTAAATGGCGAGCCGTCTTGCGTTGCACTCTGTTTTAAGGATGAAGAGGCTGATATTAAAGTTCCCACCCTTTGCTATGGCGATGAACAAGACGAAAGCACTTTAGCGCACAGCGTTTTTTCGGCGCTAAGACGAGTTGACAAAATGAACGCCGAAAAGGTTTACATACATGCACCGTCTAAAAAAGGTATTGGCTTAGCGGTTTATAACCGACTGCTGAGAGCTTGCGGATTTAAGGTGATAGATTTATGAAAATGATAGGTCTTACAGGCCCCACGGGAGCGGGGAAAAGCAGTCTGACAGCTGTAGCCGAAAATTTAGGCTACAAGGTTATAGACTGTGATAAAACTGCCAGACAGGCAGTGAAAAAGGGTACAGACGGCTTAAAGGCGCTCACTAAGGCTTTCGGTGAGGATATACTCTCCAGCGACGGAAATCTCAACCGAAAAGCGTTAGCAAAAAAAGCCTTTGCCACAAAGGAAAATACAGGGTTACTTAATGAAACTTTGCTTCCCTTTATTGTCGATTTAATAAGGGATGAATGTGACAAAGAATATATTTTGTTAGATGCACCGACCTTATTTGAAAGCGGATTAAATTCCGAATGTGCCTCTACTATTGCGGTTTTGGCTGATGAAGAAACAAGGCTTGAAAGAATTTGCACTCGTGACAGTATAACCGAGGAAGAAGCGAGACTTCGCATAAATGCGGGAAAGTCTGATGAGTTTTATAAGGAAAATGCAGATTTTGTGATTTACAATAATGGCGATATAACGGTATTCACGAGAGAATTCGAGGATATACTAAAAGAAATAAAGGAGAGATAATAATGTCTGAAACTATTTCTGAAAAACTAAAAAAAGAGCTTTGCAGCAGTTCTAAAAATGGCATAGCTTTGGTTGGAGAGGACATCATTCGCCAAAGTGATGACTATTGCGAAGGTTATAAAAGGTTTTTGGATAATGCAAAAACCGAGCGTGAGGCTGTAACAACTGCTATAAAAATGGCGGAAGAAAAAGGCTTTACTAAGTTTGATATTACAAAGAAATACAGCGCCGGTGACAAGGTTTATATAAACAACCGAGGAAAAGCGTTGGCTTTGGCTGTTATCGGCAGTGATGCTGTGGAAAACGGCGTTAACATTTCTGCCGCGCATATTGATTCTCCACGCCTTGATTTAAAGCCTAACCCGCTTTATGAGGA
>JAZONB010000028.1:0-39455 GCA_045654305.1 Acutalibacteraceae bacterium
TATAACCTGTCGATGACACATCACCACCGCCATCCGGATTACCATAATCAGAAACTGTAATTGAGTGTCTATGGTCTGGTAAACTTTCCTCTTGTAATGTATAAATATCTTTTGCGGAGTTTCCACCTAAACCCCTCAAAAACTTACCTCTATAATCCGGCAGATTGAAAGTGTTTACACCATCGCCACTGCCAAAGTTTGTGCCAATAATCGCAAATAACGCCGAATAAGTAACACGACTTACAGCTTGCCCGTCGCACAAAAACCAGTTGTCATGGTTTGCGTCCTTAACTGAGGCTTTAATGTCGCCCACTTTCCAAAACTTATTGATTAGCTCTTTTAATGCACTATCCAAGTCGTTTGTTGCCTTGTCCAATTGACCTTTGTTTACAGCATCAGTGTTGACTGTACCGTTGGCAATGTTCTTAACTTGGAAATTACCCATTTTAAGATTGCCGGTCATTGTTGCTCGACCATCTCTAAGCAGGCAGTCATTCAAACCACCGGCATAGTTGTCAAATTCCTCATCCATTCTATCGGATGCAATATCAATATCGTTTTGTCTGTCCTCGCTCCAGTTATGAACACGAGTAAAATTACCTTCACTATCAAACGGCATTGTTTTCTCCATAAAAAAACCGCCCATTACGGACGGCAAATTGATATAAAAAAAGAGAAGTCCTAACGGCACTTCTCCAACATACTTAAAATAATAAACTAGGGTGTCACCTTTTGTCAAGTGCCATTTTTATTTATCTTACATTTTCCTGTATGGGCTTAACAGACATTTGCAAACCCAATACATTTAATGCTTTATAAATAGTGTCAAACCTTGGCATTACTGACCCATTCAATGATTTATACAAACTCTCTCTATTTACTCCAATTTCCTCTGCAAGTTTATTAACTCCATAAGCTCTTGCAACATCATTAAGAGCTGATATTAACAAACCAGCATCATTCTCTTGGATTGCTGCATCAATATAACTAGCCATATCCTCCGGACTTTCTAAAAAATCTATCGGGTCATAATCTTTTAGTTTAATAGTTGGTTTGTTAGACATTTTTTCATCTCCTTTGCTTGTTGTATGTCAGAAGATTGAGAACTCTTATCTCCGCCACAAAGCAAAACAACTATCTTGTCACCACATTGACAATAATATACCCTGTATCCTGCTCCGTGGTGTATTCTGATTTCCGATACTCCCGAACCAACAGGCTTACAATCTCCAAAATTTCCCAACCTCATTCTATTTAATCTAAGGTTAATCAAACCTTTGACTTTACTATCCTTAAGGTTTCTCAGCCATTTTTCAAACTTTTCGGTGTATTTTATCTCAATCATCTTACCCCTCTGTTTATATTTGTAGCACAAAAGCTACAAACAGTCAACAAGTTTTTTACCATATACCAAAAATTCTTCCCATAATCGGAAGCTCTAAAGCCAAAGTAATTGCCTTTGTAACAAACTTTTGCTTGCCAAATAAACCATAGACCAAGAAAGTAACATAGTATACCTCTATCATAGCCATAACTCCAATTAGTTAATCATAACAATTATCTAATCAGAGCTACGGTATTTTGGAGTCAATATTTTTAGTGTATTGTTATCGACTTTTTAGGATACTAGTCAACAATCGACGTATAATGATAACTTCCGTCGTATATTATCAACGCAGCAATAATTATTAAAGGCATTGCAACCCATAATAACTTTGCTGTATATTTTATTCCCTTTTTAATATTTTTCATTTATGCCTCTAACCCTAAAGATATTACAAGCATCTCTATGGTTTAAGTATAAATCATTTTTTGCTCTTTGTCTACTAATTTTATTGATCCCAGTATCCCAAAGATAATCCCTATAAGCTTTCTGCTTCGGAAAACCTTTTACAATTTGGTTATAATAATAATCTTTGATTTCCCTTGCATCACCCAAAACTTCAGCTGTTTTTTCTCCTATGTTACCTTCTCTTGTTGCGTTAAAGTTTCCCACACAATGAAAATAATCATCATTTCCAATTGTGTTGTCATCACGCATATCAAAATAACTTTTAGCTAAGCTTGATGTGGCACCAGACATTTGTCTGGCGCCATCCAAAGCTTTTATTAAATAGTTAACATAGTCCATGGTCCATTACTCCCCAGTAAGAAGTTGCACTAAATAAGGTGTAATCTCTTTTTGAGGTAGTTTGCTTGCACCTTTACCCAAAATATAAGCAGCCTCACCCACTAAACGAGGAGATGAAGCAGCCATTACAGCAGGATTTAATGTTACCAAACCAGCACCGGCAATACCACCACCTATTACACCTCTTGGCTCCCAACTATTCAAAGCACTTGCGGACACGGTGTCGTAAATTTCACCGTTAGGGTCAATTTTCTTTAATAGTCTAGCTCTGTAACCATAGTCGGTATTTGCGTTGTTTCTTGTAACACTTTGTAACTTACGCAAGGTAGTTTCAAGGTTTGCTCGCTTATCAAGGCTAAATGTACGTTTTAGTGTATCCATATTAGCTGTATCACGAGCATAATCATCCATAACTTGCTTGTAAGACGGATTTTGCCTCATAATTTGAGTTCTTACAGAGTTGGCTATTTCTGTTTTAACTCTTTCTGCATTAGTGTCAGGAGCTGTCTTAATATTACTTATAGCTTTTTTAAGATCATCAAAACCTGCTGTATTATGACGGGCTTTATCCTTGTAAAACTTGTTAAGTGTATCTTTAGCTTTTGACAACACTCTTGCTGTATCATCATCAACCAAGTATTCACTTCCACCACCTTCTGCGTTTATAAGGCGTTTAGTATCACGAATTACAGGGTCAATATCCAACTTTGTCGGGTCACGTCGCAAGACTTCAATGCTTTCTTTGTAAGCCATATTGCGCTTTTGAGCTATTTTATCAATCTCTTTCATACCCTTACCGACTACCTCGTCGATGTCATCAGGTTTACGCATTTGCTTAACAAAGTTTATATTACCTTTTTGACCTGCCTTAAAAGCATCCTCAATTGCCTTATCTCCGGCACCTGTTGTCTTGCCTAAGACTTTAGATGCCACCTTGCCTGCACCTTTAACCGCAGCCCCAGCAAGAGGAAAAGCACCACCGACAACAGCACCTATACCTGTATCGGTTGCTATATCTCCGTCATTACCAACAGCATTTAATGTACCACCTGCAGCACCAACACCAGTTCCTCTTAGCACTTTAGAGCCAAGAGTTGCACCTTTACCGATATAATCAGCCCCAAGCTTGTTTAATGGATTATACAAACTGCCAGCAACCTCTAAACCTAATGCCTGCATTGAATTTTCTTCTGCAAATTGTTTTTGAGCTTGGTTGGCATCGTCCACAATTTCGCTATAACGGTCTTTAGCCGCTTGAACCAAAGATTTGTCTGTCAATAATGCATCTACAGGAGCTGCACCAATTGCGTTCATAACACCGCCAAGTTTTTTACCAAAGCCAAAAGTGTAACCTTTATCAAAGGATGTTGCCGCACCAAGTGCTTTATCTAAACCTGATTGCCCTTGTGGAGTTTCCTTAACAACTTCCTCAACAGGAGCTTCAACCGCAAAAATTTCCTCTAAAGACTTTCTCTTTGATTGAGTTCCAAAAATCTCTTCAAGTGATTTTCTTTCCATTGTTATCTCCCTAAAAAGGCGTTTATATCATCCATTGAATAGCCAGCATCTAAAGCTTCTTGCACTCTTGTGTCGACTGAAGATTGCGACATTCTCTTTGTAAGAGCATTGTTACTTTTTTGCATAGCACGCAAAGCACCGATAAGCTCCTTAGCACTACTATTTTCATCAAGACCTTTTGTTGCTTGTTGAATTTCAGCAATAGTGTTAATACCTGTTTGACCAGCTGCTCTTGCTTTAGCAATAATGTCGTTTTGAATATTGCCTACTTGTCTTATAAGGTTTCCTCTTTCTTCTAACTGTTTATTGCTGTAACCAATTTTTCCGCCTGTATAACGACCAAGTGTTGCCCTAATTGGAGAATAAACACCAACCACCTCCTCATTAGCCTCAATATCTCCGACTAAATTGTCAATCGCTTTGTTTTGGTCTTGCATAAGCTGATTTTGTTGAGCTTGTGCTATTTCCTTTTCCCCTTGTTTACGTCCTAACGCACCTTGATAAGCTTTGTCATAAATAGCAGACGAACTTTTGCTTGCTAAATAATCCCTAGACCAAGCCAGCATTTCAGGAGTATATTCATCAGGATTTGTTGCTATTCTTAAAGCTAATCCGGCTTGAGTATTACCAAAACCGCCGTCATTCTTATTAGCATAAGTTTGCTTAATTCTTTCCAATGCAGCGGCGTTGTTGATACTAGCTAACTCTTTCTGTCTTTCAAAAGCTAAATCAGCATCAGCCCTAGCTTGTTTAATTCTTTGGATATAATCTAGTTGACCTTGTGGATTATAAGCGGCAGCGGCTTTGTTTATTGCTTCCTCATCACCAGACTGTAAAGCAGATGTTAAAGCATCCTCGTTCTGTTGTTTTTTGTAGTCGGTTAAGAATTTGCTCATAATCTGACCCCAATCCTGTTGTTCTTTTAGGTGTGGCTGATCGTCGGTCATTACAACACGCCCTAAGTCTTTACTTGTTCTTGCAAAATCTCTATTCAACATTGCTTATCTCCTTAGTCTAAATAACTGCCTGCTGCTGATCCGATTTGTCCACCTACTTGAGCTCCAACAGGACCGCCAAAGTAAGCACCAATGGCTGTACCGGCAATATTACCAACCTTACTCCAAGTTCCACCTTTAGCAGCTGCCGCAGCTTTTGCTTTATCGTTGTTATACTTAACTTGAGCAAGTGACGTGCCAACACCATAGATGTTTTGTTGGTTTTCATAACCAGACGCAGAACCTTGCAAAGCAGATAATAACTGATTGATGTAGTTTTGCTGTGCTTGGTTTCCGAAGTTTGCTGCATTGATCTGATTTGATAGATCTTGATTGTATGCTTGCTGACCGGCAAGAACAGATTGATAAGCAGCTTGGTTAAGTGCCTCATTCTGATTGTCTTGCATATCGTTCATAGCTCTTTGGTAAGCTTCTGAACCTACAGCCAACCCTTTATTCTGTAAAGCTGTCGACAAGTCGCTTGTCTGTTGAGCAAACTGAGGGTTTAGTTTATCAATATATGCTTGATAAGTCGCATCTTGTGCCTGCTGACGAGCTTTGTCACTTGCATTTACATTAAATGTATAGTCGCCCATCTTGTTTCCAAGGTTCTCACTTCCGCTTGCCGACCAAGTTGTCAAGTTGTTCAAAGTGTTGTCTACATTTGATGTGTCATAGTTGTTCAAATAGTTTAGGTAATTAGTCCACGCTGATGTGTCCATTGTTACCGCTTTTTGAGATTTACCCATTGTTTCTTCTCCATTTACATTCGTTTTTCAACATACCGTATACATAGCAGTCGCTGCCATTTTCTCGATATTGTCGAAGCAATCCCTCACGAACAAAGCCTAAACCCTCAACAAGTTTAATGCTCGCTTCATTGTCTTTACTCACGAACAAACTCACACGTCTGCAACCCATTTTATCAAATGCCAAGCCAAAGACTGCTCCTAAAACTCGGCGATTACACCACCTTTTGTCGGTGGAATAGATTGTCAACCAAACATCTACATTTGGTCTTAAGTCATTAAAAATAATACCGGCAATTAACTCGCCGTTTAACTCGATACCCATTGTTATATTGTGTCCCACCCAATTGGTATCTTCATTAAGTCCATCGCAAACCCATTTAGCCACAGAGCCATCTCGGTCTGCAAATATCCTACAAAATGCCGCTTCCGACTTCATATCTGACACCTGTATCGTACCATTCAATCACATTGCCTTTGGTCTTTGTCTTAAATACCACACTCGCCTTAAAGCCGGTCGCACTATTGGCAATCCATTGCGAGCGTATTTTTGTTGTCTTCATGGTTGACCACTTTGTGCCAATCGGATTAGCTGTTGACGACCATTTAGCCTTATTCCACTTTGTTTGCCCGATTGTGCCGATATTTGCATAATACCGCACATCTCTTTCTTCAAAGTCCATGTTTGTGTAAATCACAAGCTGATATTTGGTTGAGCTTCTTGTCTTTGGGTTAAGAAGTTGGATTTTCTTTAGCTTATCCGTTCCAAAGTTTGTATAAGCTTGCTCTACCCAACCCTCAATCTGTACGCCGTTATCCGAGTAAGCGTCACCAAACAGATAAACAGCATCATCAGAGCCAAAGTACATCTTATCGTTAAACTGACACCAGCAAAAAGCACGGATGCCGGTAAATCTGCACCATGCACCTGTATTGACGTTTATAACGTGTTGCTCAAACTGTTGAGCTACAGGGACGTTAAATATTCCGTATCCCTTTTTTGTGTAAATTATACCTTGCCAACCCTCTTTATCCTTGTTGGCTGCCGTTCTTTCCAATACCAAACCTCTAATCGTATCAGAGAAAGCAATTGCAGATTGTCCGCTGTTAGCACTAGATAAAGCCTTTGACAAAGGTATATATCCATCTTCTGATATAATGACGATATCGCCTTGATACTGCATTGTGCATTGGTAACCGATAGGCTTGCTCATCTTGTAAGAGCCTTTTAGCTCCCAGTTATCTGCAGAGTTAGGATTATATCCTTTGTAAACTAACACCTCGCCTTCTGATGTAATAAAGCAAGTGTAGTCGTCTATGCCTGCACCGCCGTCAACCGTCCAGTTAGCAACCGCCATTAGTTGACCGCCGTATTTAGATATTTGTGCAAGGTCAAAGCTGTATAACTCGCCCGCAATGTTTCCGGCTTCTTTAGTATACCAAGCTTTTAAGGTGTTCTTTTCTACAAACCATAAAAACTCGTGGCTAACTGTGCCGGCTATAATACGAGCAGGCTGTAAACTGTCCGAAGTAAAACCCCAATCTATTAAGCTTTCGTTACCTTCTGCATCGATTGTAAATACTTTCGGTGTGTCGATACCGTTCATAAAGTACAAATAGTCTTTATATTGTACGGTTTGGCATCTGCTTTCTACAAATTCCGCATCGTACTTTTTAACACTAGCAGGAGATGACACGTTGTAAGCCTTGCCACCGTATATAGCAATCATTCGGTTGTCGTTAGGCTTATTATATGCCACAAGGGTTTCAACCTTGCTCTTGCCTTCAAATTTTACATAAGATGAGTAACCACTTCTTAAGGCAAGCTTGTTGTCCATTGGTATGTAGTTATCCAATCTTATTGCATAGTTTGGGGACATCGCACTTAAACTATCTCTTGCGTTTAATCCTGCAATAGGTGCAGGCAAGATGAAGTCTACAGATTTTGCCCCTCTATTAACTTGTCGCACCATTTATAATTACTCCACCTAATTCGCCATCAACACTCGAACCGCTTAAGCTTATATCTTCGCTAGCCAAACCAGTACCAAACTTCTTCTTTAATAGTCTTTCGTACTCGTTAAACTCTTCTGTATAGTCCATACCGTTACGTTTTAACCATCTCCAAGTAATGCCTAATTTAACCAAATACTTGTCAAATATTGGCACATCTGTGTTTTTAGTGATGGTTGATTTTTCTTCGTATGTATCCGCATCTGTACAAACAGCATTTGAGCGATATTGGAATACAATCTCCATTCCACCTGCCGGAGCTGTTAAGAATTTAATGCAGTTGTTTTGAATGATAAACTTAACATCTATATCAGGACAGTTATAAAACTTATCACGCATAAATTGTTCGGGTGTAATAGCACCGATAACCTTTTCTGCATTGTCCTTAATATATATTGTATTGTTTAGTATGCAGTAAAAGTCGCTTACAATATTATCTATCGGGTAAACGGTCTTGTTCTTTACTGTTCTAATTCTTGCTTCTTTGGTTAGGTCTTGCCAATCGCCATAACGCATTAAGCTGTCTAGCTCATTCTTTGCAACACTCAAGAAAACCGCATTGTGCTGTATATCAGCATTAAATAAATCTGTCGGTCTTTGTGTCGCAGAGATGTCGGCAACTTCCTGACATATTTCTAATATACTATTCATCTTTTGCTGCCTTTAATGCTTTAATTTCTTCTTCTAACTTTTTGATTTTAGCCTTATATTCTTTTTCTTTCTTGGCAAAATCGCTAATTGCTTTGTTGCCTTTAGCACCCTCGATGAACTTAATTGCCAAGGCTTTTTCTTGTTCTAGGTTAAGTGCTTTTGCTCTTTCATCTTCTATTTGTGCTAACACTTCAACCGTAAAAATTCCTCTTGATTTGCAAGTTTCAAATTGTGCCGCTGTTAAAAATGCAAACATATTAAGCGGAGTTCCTTCGGTTACTTGCTTTTTCTCTAATAAGTAGCGACTATATTCGACAGGAAAACGTTTTTGGTGGTCTTCTCTTGCCGGTTGGTCGTACACATCGGAGTTATCCTTTGTTCTAATTTCAATAAAAGTTTTGTTGTTAAATATTGGCAAACCGTTGTCGTTTACTTCTGAGCTTTTTACAGCTCTATCATAAAAACGGGCAAAAACACCTTCTTCGCCACGGTGTCCATCAATCATATTTTGAAAAGTTGAGAAATCCATTTAATAACTCCTATATAAAAAATGGGGGAGCTGTTAACTCCCCCGTGTTAATTATTCGCCAATCAACACACCTTGTAAAGATGCGTTAGACAAGGTCATATTACCTGCCCAACCGATAATTCTGTACAAAGCATCTTGGTTGATAGCCATTCTATCGCCACCGATTACTTTCATGTTGCGGTCTTTGTGAGGGCGCAAGTAAATGTAATCTGTGTTCAAGAAGTACATATGTTTAGCAGGGCAAGCTCCACCTTGTCCACCGTCGAAAATAACATCAGCACCTTTGTATTTCAAAGATGTAAATCCAGCTTCAGCTAATTTCGGGTCTGTGAAACGTTGGTTAGATTGCAATGCTTGTTCATATATAGAGTACATAGCATTGTCTGCTACAACGAGGTCAGGTTTATCTGTACCACGACAACACTTCAAATAAATCTCGTCCATTTTAGCCAAGATATTTTCAGATGTTACTGCAGCTGATACAGATTGGTTACGCCAAAAAGCATTGGAAGCACGGTCAATGTTACCAACAACACCTGTTTCAGGAGCATCAGCAACCAAGAGCTGTAAACCACCAATTTCTTTACCAGAAGAACCAGTACCGTCGCCATAGATAGCAGCAGCCATTTTGTTCTTCATAGTTCTTTCAGCATTTTCGATGCGTTTTTGGAACAAGTCAAGCATTTGTTCTTTGCCAGAGTTCTTTAACTTGTCTTCGCCTGAGATTGCAACCGGAACGGCACACAATTTCAAACCAAATTCAGCAGAAGTGAACAATTGTTTTGGTGTGTAGTCAATTTTATCATAACCACCGTACCATACCAAATCGCCTTCGCCATATTCTAATTCTTCCAAGATTTTAGAACCGCCATCGATAGTGCGGATTTTACCTTTAGATGACAAACGAGCCAAAAGAGCATTGTTTTTTGAAACGTTGTCAGCCAATTTTTTAGTTCTATTTTCAAGTGTAGTAGTAAATATATCATCGTAATTAGTATTAGCCATTGTTAAATTTCCTCAAATCTCTTCTCTAATTCCTCACGCAATGACATTTCACGAACTTCCTCTTGTGCTTTAGATTTAGGAGTAAATCCTGCATCTTTAGCAACCTTTGCAGCCTCAACTTTAGAGTTAAGCTGTTTTTGTATGCTTTCCTCTATAAGTTTTGCTCTTACAGCCTCATTTTCCCAAATAGCTTTAGTGTAAGCCTCTTCTAAGTTTCCAGCTCTTTTTTGTGAAATGATTGTAAGCATATCTGCCTTAACATCCTCAAAGTGAGGGTGTTTCGGATTTCCCGCTTCATCTTTCGCATTGATAAAAGCATTAAACTCGTTGTTTGCTTGCATTTGCTGTTGGCTCTTAATGAAGTCCCTGTAAGACTGCATTTCCTGTTGCATAGTCGCAATTTGTCTTTGCACTTCGGTATTAGAGTTTGTTGTTTCACCAAAGTTAACGCCATAAGCATTGGCAAGAGCCTTAATAGTTTCCGCAGGGTTTAATTCCAAAGCATCGTCAATGGCTGTCATATGCTCAATATAATCTTGAGCCTTTTGGAAGCCTAACTTTGCCATTCTTTCCTGACGGCTATTAAAAGCATTGTCTGCCCACTTATAGCTTTCTATTCTGTTATTTTTTTCAGAAAATCCTCTCTCAACTTGCTTTTCCCTCTCAATGAGATATTTTCTCCAATCAGGCGAAAGTGTCTTAAAAGTATCCTGATATTCTTTAGTGTAACTTTTTGGAGCGTCCATCCACTCGTCAATTACTGCAGGCTCTTGACTTACTGGCTGTTCTTCAACGTTATCACTTATTGTTTGGGTTTCGCTTTGTGTTTCCACCGAAGAAAACCCTTGTTCGAGTTCATCTCTTAAATCACTCATTCCATATCCTTTTCTTATATTGTTGAACGAAGTCAGCTAACATCTCTGCTCGCTGAGCTTTTTCTTGGTTTTGCCTAATACCTTTAAGGTAGTCGGCGGAGTAGTCACCGGCATAAGCAGCACCACTTGTTTTCAGATACCTGTCGATATCCGACGAACTGGTGGCCACCGTTCCGTCCGGCAACATAAATTCTTCAAACATTTAGAAACCTCTTACATATCCGGTTGAGATGTTTTCGTTGGTAAAGCCTTTTTGAGCTATTTCCTCTTGTTTAAGCTCGGCTTGTAATTCCATCTCTTTATTAGTAAGCATAAGTTTGTTGTCCTCTATTTGCTTTTTGAGAACTAACTCGTCTTGTTTAATCTTGTTTTGCTCTTGCTTGATTGCAAAATCCTGTTGGTTCTTTTGCTGTTGTAATTGAACCTTCATAACTTCAGGATTTGGCTGTTCAGGCTCTGGAGCTGATAATTGCTGTTGTATTCCGTCAAACACTTGTTCGATAACCGGCTCGTATTGTCTAGCATTCGGGAAGCTAATCACTACGGTTTCAACCATTTTACGATACAAAGGCAAAAGCAAAGGTTGAGCCGATACAGCTTGAAAAGCATTTGTAATCATTGTGTGTATTAAAGTAATTGCATCGTTTACCTTTTGACCGTCCCCGTCTTGCTCAAATGAGGTGTCGGTTTCAATACCAAGTGTCATACCTCTTAATTTGTCGGTCTTAAGCAATTGGATTGCTTGCATAACCAAATTATCGTCGGTGTTTTCCTCGGCAAATTGTGACAATGTTTCTTCGCTAAATCTTTCGCAGATAATTTCAGCCTTAATCTTAAATAAGTCTGTAATAAATCTCTGCATATCGTTCTGACGGTCTTGGTTACGCAATGTACCAAAGTTTGTCTTTTTAGTTACAGCTGTTGCAGTTTCGTTAGGGTCGCTATTGCCACGCATTATATCGCTAACACCGGTTATCTCGTATATTTGAGCGATTAAGTCTTGTCTGCGTTCTGCCAATGATGTCAAAGCTTGGATGTATTGCTCAATAGGCATAAAATCGATGATGTTCTTAATACCACCAGCTTGTTTAAGCTTATCAAAGTCCGAAACACTAACCAAAGTAACGTCTTTAGATAAGATGTTGTTTAACTCAGGGAACGAGTTGTCATAACATCCAGATACTTTAAGAGCTTGCATTGTCAACTTCATACGACTTGTAATGCCGTCTAATTCTTCTAACTGCTCTTTGATTTGTGTATAGTCCGGAACAGGTATTAAATCGTCATTGGTTTGAGTGCTAAATATCGGCTTCGGCATAGTGAAAAAGCCCTCAACACCAAACACATCGTTAATCTCTTTAAGAAAACGAACTTTGCAGTCTTTAGTTAAATAAATCACCTTTTTAGAGGTTTTGTCCCATATTTCATAAACAACACAAGACTTTTTACCCTCTTTTTCCTTGTCATCATCAACAATTAAGTATTGCTCGACATCATCGCCAAACTGCTCGACCACTTCTTGTCTTGTCATATGTATTTTAGAGGCAAACCAAGTGCAATCTTCCCAAATACCGACCTTTTCGCTATCTGCAATAAAGTCCTCAGGGTCGATGTAAACGGTTTTTACAGCCTCACTGTCCAATATCTCGGCTTCGGTTATCTCTATACCTTTGTCGGTAATAACTTCTTGCTCAATCTTAGTAAATGTAGGCTCATACTTCTCGTATGCCAAACCCATACCAGATAAAAGATAGTCATTGCGAACATATTTAAGCACACCGTCAAAGTCTTGTTGCTCCAAATCCCAAGCAAGAGCTTTTTCCAATATACGACAAGCAACACTAGCGACAGGATTGACTGCCTTTTCCTTGCGTTCAATGTACGGTGTCGGCTGTTTGAAGTATAAAAAAGGCTTCAATGTTTCTATTGAAGCCCAAAATATGTTGTGTTTATTCTTTTTACTGCCATTCTTGTAATATTTGCGAATGTCTTTGATTAAGGTATGGTATTCCTCGTAATGCTTTTCGGCATTGTCTATCTTCTTAATCCATTCTTCTACTTTTTCATTCATCCTCAAACACCCCTAAAAGTGAATTTTCTCTAACAACGACAACGTCAGGGTCATAAGTTGGCAATTCGTCCCAAATATGAAACAAAACCTTTTCGCCAACCTTTACAGACTTAACGTCCTCGCCAATGCTTTCAACCACTCCGATTGTTCGGTCTTGGTCGTGGTTATCGGTCAAAAAAATACCGCCTTTAGTGACGGTTTCTTTCTTTTCCAATCTAACAAATACTCTATCCATTACCGCTCTTACCATTTTTCCTCGCTTTTCATACTATCAGCAAATAACTGCTCCATTGTTACAAAGCCGTTGCCGTACATCTTTGGCTGTCCTACGTCATATACAGGCTCTGCAAATGTTAAAGCTAACGCATCCGCTTTATCCGGAGAACGAAGCAAACGCCCTTTAACATCAGCTTTACTCTCTAATTGTAGTCTGCCTCTTCCATCAAACTTCTTGTTTACCGTACAAAGCTCATCCAATAAGCCCTCGTCTTTGGGCAATTGAACGGTATCTTGCAACCATACCCTTATTCCGTCCCACATCTCTGCACGACGGTTATTGTACATCTCTTCGTTTATTGCTCTGCTTTGGAAGTTTATACCTCGCACAATCTCGCCAAAGCCCCTATCCTTTAGTATATCGGTTACACCACCACCGACACCGGTATCGTCGATGAACAATCTTTTCGGGTGCATTTCCTTAATAAGATTTGTTGCAATGTTGGCAACCTCTACATTGTCTTTCTTCTTATAAGTTTCAAACTTTAAGCAAAGTCTGCCTTTTCTAAAACAAAACACCGTGCTGTCGTCACCAAATCTAGCAACATCTAACCCTATTACTAAAGGACTTGTCGTTTCGCTTATCTTTGGAATAAAAGCCTCCTTTACAGCCTTAACACCAATTAGCTTGGTGTTACCTTGTTGAACAGGCTCACCCTCCCAAATATGCAAATAATCGTCATAATCCTCGGCTTTGCACTTCTCTGCCAAGTATTTCATTTCCTCTGGGCAGTAAGGATTGTCATAATAATTAACCTTACCAACAAATGTTCTTTCATCCGGATTTGTTGCAATAGCCACCCAAATTGGGTCGTTTTCCTCTTCTCTATTCATTGACACCCAGATTTGAGAACCTTTTTTTCGGATTGTAGGGTTAAGCACATCCCAACTGTCTTTAGTTATTGACTGTCCCTCTTCAATCCAACAAATGTCCACACCTTCCAAGGATTTAATATTTTGCTTGTTCTGGTCTTTCAACCCCTTAAACACAAACCTTGTGCCTGTTACAATGTTTTCTATTCTATCCTCATAGAACCTATAATCATCAAACCCATAATAATCAGCTCTATCCTTGAGCAGTTTGTAAACAGAATCCTTAATCGAGTTCTGCACCTCACGCACACAAGCTATAAAAAGCTTTTTTATTCTGCCAAGCAAAAGCAAGCTATCCGCAAAAGCAAAAGACTTACCACCGGCACGACCACCATAGTAAAGCTTGTTTCTTTGGTCGCCGTTTAACAGAGGCTCAAACCGCTTAAGAATATTAACTATCACTTCCTGCATCTATAAACCTCACCAAAGCTTGTTTAATATCCAAGTTTAAAGTTGAGCCCGGCTTTTGACCTATTGTGTCCCTTATAAACTCCGCAGCCCTTACATCGCCCTTAGATGCTTTGGCAATCATCGACACCATTATTGCCTCTAGTGTAGATATATCGCCTTTCTTTGTGGTGATATCCTTTTCTAGCAGGTAATCAAGCATATCACGCATTGTCTTTTTTGTTCTTCTCGCCTCTCCTGACTTTATGCCTCCATTTACTGCCATTTTTCGGAGCTCAGTCGGGCTTCTCTCACTATTTGGAATTAAGTTTTCACTGTTTGCCATATTCTTAACCCCTAATCTTGTTGGAGCGAGTTGGTCGGAGTTGCACCGCCGTCCCCATCAGGCATGATGTCGCTCTGCTGTTGAGCTAAACTCGCATTATCTTTCACATATGAAACGCCTTTGTACATTCTGGCATTCATTTCATCTATTTTACTAAAAGGCAAAACCGGAACGGTAAGGTCTTTTTCTTTAGACTTGTCAATAAAATATATATAACGCAAAGAAAAACCTTTTAGCTTTGTCGCACCTATTTGTCGCATAAGGTCGTCTGTTTTTTCATTACTACCAAAAGAACTACCAATAACTTTATCAAATAATTCTTTTGGACATACCTTTGTTAATTGCCCTGAATACCCGTGCAGTTTAAGCGTAAGTGATGTATAACTTTCTCCATTTGGCAATTTATAAAAATGGTCTCCCTCTTTTATTTGAGTAAGTTTAAAACCACTAGCTCTATAAATTGTGCCGTCCCCACATTGGCAACCATCGGCAAAAGAAACAATCCATTTAATATTCGGGTAATATTTTTTTATAAGCCTAAAAGACACAGCAATACATCTTGACTCCGAGTTTTTAGGCAAGAGGTCACTAAATGCCATCCGATTTAATTCTAAAAAATCATTCCAGCCTGTATTTTTTACCAATCCTTGTATTTTCTTTTTATCCAAACTAGGACCATATTGCATCACCCCACCCAAAACACCATTTAAAAAGCATCCAAAGTGTAATTGACTGTTCGGCACAACTTTACCGCTATAATGATGCTTTTTTACATACTCATTAGCGACACTAGCCTTTATAGGCTTTACAATAATGTCTTTTGCACTAGCCATTTAACCACTCCGATACAATCAAGAATAGTCCGTTACCGTTGCTGTTTTCGTTACCATAGCGCTCCACAAAGTCAAAATTAGTGCTGCTTTTGGCTTTGCTTAGAGCTTCTTTTATTATTTCAGCCTGTTCATCCGCTAGCGTAAAGGTCATTTGTTGAAAAGGCTCTTTATCGCCACTTTTTAGTTCTGGCATATCGGTTTCACACTCAAAGCCGTCAAAACTAATCCCCATCTCTTGCAAATCGGGAACTTCGAAATCCATACTTAATAATTCTAAATCAAACTCCGAACTATCCGATGCACTATTATCCATCACCGCAAGTCTTTTTCTTCTTTCATCATCGGTGTCTAAATCGGTTCTTTTTACTACCACAAGCTCGCTGCCGTCGGTTTCAATAACCTTTACAGGTATGTTTAATGCTTGTGCCTGCTCATACACACCGTTGCCGGCTATAATCTCATCATTAGCATCTATAAGAATCGAACGACCTGCACCGCACTCCGACAAGCTCTTGTTGATAAGTTGCTTATTCTCATCACTATGCTTGCGATAGTTTCTTGTATCAAACTTTATTCCCATATTACCACTCTCTTATAAAAAAAAGAGCCTATTCTACTGAATAAGCTCCTTTATCGTTTTAAAACATATTACCATGACTAGATATTGCCCTGAATATTGCCTGACCACAGGAGAGCAATCAGGCAATAAAGAGAGCGGTTAGTATGCTGTTTTATTCTCGGCACAGCAATAAGCCGTTCTTTACCGATTATAGCTTTAGGCTACTTTCGGGCATAAAAAAACCACCGCAGGACTAACAACGGTGGTCAAACAAACATAGACAGCGGAACAAGGAGACAATCTTCATAGCCTAGTATTCCACTATGACAATATTTATACACTAAGGTGTCACCCTTTGTCAAGTGTCTTTTTTATCTTTGTTAAAAATACTATCCCATCTTTCTTTTGGAACATCACTAAACCCCATACTCTTTCTGCCAGATGTAGTCATATCTCTGCAGATAGTGTCGTCTGTTTCCTCGTAATTGTCCGGCACTATTTTATATGTGGTTTTGCTGCCTACTTTAATCTCTATTGTTTTCATAATAGTTCTCCACAGGGTATGTTGCTAGATGATGTAATGTCGATGATATTCTTCGAATTTGACCACACAGAAATGTTCTGTACGTAGGAATAAAATAAAATACCAAAGCTACAGCGGCTATAACAAGACCTACAGCTAATAAAAACGCGCCTATTACAGTATTGATTAAAACCTCTGTAAATACAAATAAAAACTTTTTCATTTTTCCAACTCCCTTAATGTTTTTCTAATAAGCTTCGAAACGAAACTATTGCGTTAAATTTAGCATGCCTCATCTAAATCACCTCTTAATCTAGCGCTTCTTAACTTCCATTGAATATTAGGTAAAGATGTTTGCATCTTTTCAGCTATCTCTCTATTGCTAAATCCTTGCTTTTTTAGGTTTATAGCCATCCAGTAATCATCAGGTTTTTTTACTGTCCCATGCTTACCTTTATGTCTGCGAATATCCTCTTTTTCTTTTGCATCTAAATATAATATTGCCGATTTAATAGCAATCTTTCTTAACTCTGGCGCCATCTCTGTCTTTATGAGCTGATTGATTGTACTCATATACTTTCTTTTGATTTTAAATAGGTTTTCAACATTACAATTTGTTCTATCTCCATCCAAGAATATTAAACACTCAGTTTTAGTGTTGGTTGGCTCGTTGTACTTTTCCCACTCTATTAAATGTTTCCTCCGCTCCACTCGTGGATAAGCAATCTTAACCAATATATATCCGTCCTTATCAAATCTTTCACTTCCTATTGGTTTTGAGTGCCAAGAGTGTCTTCCTGTATGCCCGTCCGATGGTCTTTGCTTGTTTTTAAGTTTGTGTACACCTTGTATTCTATATTTAACAATATGATAGTATTCTCTATTGTTTAATCCCTGCTCCTCTTTAGTCGCACCTTTGCGAACTAAATCTACAATATCATCCGAATATTTAGTCTTGTACTTCATACCCAATCGCTTTCATTGTTGGTTGTTGTGCTAATTCTCTTTTCAAAACTAATGTTTCTGCTTGTACATACTGACAACAAGTTAATGCTAGTGCTTTAGCTCTATCAACTTCCCTGTCATAATTAGCATCATTTAGATCCATTGCATCCAGTCTTTCTGCTTCTCTTATAAGTAATTCGTTTATTTTATTAATTCCTTGCATCTTTTATTCTCCTGTTTCGTGCTGTTGACCTTAAATTAGTTAAAGTTTTGTTTTTTAGGTAAACGTTTTGATTTCTTGTCATACAGTCTGTATAATTCAGTGCTATATGTGTAGGCTTTCTGCCAAACATGCGATATTTACTATTAACATGTTTTTGACTTCTAAAAAAACGGCTAACCAATAAATTAGTTTTTACAATCGCTTTTGCTAATGCTTGCCCTCTTGCCAATAAATCATCAGATATTCTTTTACCTTCTCCAAACTTCTCAACTGTTCTTTCATCTACAAAATAATAATTATCATCTAAACAATCCCCATCATCTCCATATATTGACTTTGCTTTATTCCAATTGTGTTTTAGCTCGTTGTTCACCAATTTCTTTTTAGCTTTAACAATTGCAACTTCTAAATCTTCTTCTCCTGTTTCTGCGATATAAATAAAAGCTTCCGCAATAATTTCATCAATCTCTGCAAATGATGATGTGTGTTTTTTTGCTATATCTTTTAACTTCTTGTACATGTTGCCCTTTTTCAAACCGAACTAAATTCATTTTAATGTTATATCGCCCCATAAAATCTATTTTACCAATTCCTTAAATCTTTTTCTGCAATCTCTTAAAAACTCGTCCTCTGTCATACCTAGCTCAAATATTAAAAAATTCTTGTACGACATATTCTTCATTGTTTCGATGTACACCCTCTGCTTTAACGGTATCTTATCATAGGCATTAAGGTGTCCGTTGTGTATCTCTGTGTGGCAATTATGGCATACAGGCATAAGGTTTTGTAAGTCATACCTCTCCAAAGGTGTTTTCTTTCGTCCGATGTGGTGCGTTTCCGTTGCCATAGCTGCTTCGCACATTTGGCACTTCTTACCGTTGCTCCATTGCTGTACTAGGCTGTCTAGCTCTTTCTCTAACGCTGTCATCTTGTAGTTTCCTTATGTATCTTGTTGCATAGTTTCTTGCTTGTGCCTCCGGAACTTTGCCATCTATCGTCATTATCGCTAAATGCTCCTCGTAAATCTCTCTCAAGTCCTCCGAGGTCAATTCCCATTGCATCCTTTAGCTCTTTTGCATCCTTAAATTCGTATCCTTCCCTATGCTCTCCAACGAACCACTCTCTTGCCTTTTTAACGATTATTGCAGGATCTACATCCGTCATACCTACAATGGTCTTAAAACCCTCGACATCATTCTCCCCTTTAAGCCAATTAACAGCATCCGATTTTAATATTAAGTTTATTCTGTTTTTACTTGGTTGTCCTTTGTAATGGTTTTTAATCTTTGTCTTTAAGAGGAAAGCATCCTCCATTGCTTGTATAACCACCATGCATGCTAATCTTTTTGCTTTTGTACCCTCAATAGTTTCCACCATAATATTTAGTCCTTTATTTGTAATGCTCCACCAGTCTAACCAACCCCATTCTCAACAAAGCCAACAAAACTTGTGCCTTGTATTGCTTTTGTCTTTTGCTATCTTTGCTAATATCCCTAATTATGTCTATGTCATCGCAGCATACATTGCTTATCACACCCCAAAATTCGTAAGGCACAGCTCTGCACGCATTGTGAAATCTATCCAAAGCAAACAAGATGCTATCGCTTGTGTTGGAGTTTCCGCATCCGTCCACCCTAACCTTGCTAACATCGTTTGCCGATACAACCACAAGCCTCGATAAATAAAAATCCTTTGCCAATCTTAATCCGGCAGATAAGAGCTGTTGGCTATCGTATTTTTCCCCGTCCAAATAACCTTTAGCTTCGTATCTTTCCAAGGTGTTGCGTTTGTAATACTTACCGTCCGCAGTCCTAACAAGTCCCTTGCGCTCGCAGTCTTGCTTGTCAATGTACTTCAGGTATTCTTCAACCATGCTTTATGCTCCATATTTGCGTTGTGCGTTTTCCATCATTCGTTTCATAGTCAGCTCGGCAATGCTTGCCATTTGTTTTACTTTTTCCGCATCTACTCTCGGAACGTAGTCCTCTTGGACAACCGGTGTAGACTTGCTATCCTTTGCCCAGTTACACACTGCTGCCCTCCAATCTTTCATCGGGTTTTTACCCACCTTCCAACCTTTGCTCTCGTAGAAGTTCCAAAATCTTTCAGCATCCACCGATTTGCCTTTTTCTTGGCAGTAAGTTTTTATCTCGGCAATGGTAGGTTTGGTAAATCTTTTGGTTTTAGCAATTGCCTCTTCCAAATCGGTTTGTGTGTTTTCCCCTTGAGGGGAACTTATAAGGGGGGTATTACTTTCTGTTTCTGTTTCTGTTTCAAGAAAGGATTGATTATTTTGATTTGTTTTGATTTCGTTTGATTGTTTTGAATTATTTTGATTATTTTTGATTTCGTTTGATTTTGGCCTGCCTGCTCCATCTCTAGCACCGCCTCTAAAATCTTCCTTATCAAGACTTGGCTTAATTGCTGTAATCAATGCGGATATAACAACATCATCAGGCTCAGCACCTTTGAACACATAATCGGTCATAGCATCGTAAAACTTCAATCTTAAATCATCAGGAAGTTTGTCTGCTGTTTCCTTAAAATTCTCAAAAAACATAAATTTGTTAGTCATCTCTTCTTCGCTTTCCTTATCTTCTTGTGCAGTCTGTCTAGTTGTTTGTTTAGTATCCAAAATTTAATCTTAAGCTTTATATGTTCCCAACTCATAATCCCCTCCGCAACATCTCTGCGGTTACTAGCCTTAATTGTCGATTTGCTATTCTCCAAGTTTCGTCCTTTCCGGTATTTGCAAGCTCTAAAAGGTCTTCTCTTTCTTGGATTAGCTCTTCGTCAGTCATTCTCTTGTATCTGCTCAACATGTCGCCACTCCCCATTTTCTTTATGCCAAACTCGTTTACTGTTTATTTCCATTTTATCCTGTACAGCCTGATTAACTTCAAACCACATAGGTGTTTCCCTAATCAAATCACATACAAGATGACCGCCCTCATCTACAAAACGACCGGCAAGTCCTGCGTTTACGATATAGAAGTCCGCCAACTCCTTAATCATTTCCTTATAGCCGTTTGCAGAATAATACTCCCTCGCCTCACTCAATGCTTTTAATCTCTGCTCATTAGCGTTAGTGTCTGGAAATGTTTCTCTATTCCATTTACCAATAGAAGAAATAGTCCATTTATAATTATTCATATGTTCCTGTACCCTCTGATAAAATCGACAGCATCCTCAAACTTTCTCCAAACAACGTAATTGTGACCACGGTTTCTAGCCATACCCTCAAAATACTTTTGCTCTTCGGATTGATTGTTGTTCTTACCGTCCTTTAGTTCTACAAGCAGAGTTTCGCCGTCATTAAGAAGAAGTATCAGGTCTGCCTGTCCAGCCGTATAACCCATTCTCTTATGGTGGTTTATAAAGCCGTATCTCATTCTTTGGTTGTTACCTAAGAACATCAAGCCGGACATAACATCAGTATCGATAGTTAAGATGCCTTGACCTCGCAAGTAACTAACTATTTGTTTCTGTAAGTCATGCTCCGGCTGTCTGCTCATTCGGTTTACTTTCTGAAGAAAACGTATTTGTTACCGTGTGCATCAAATCCGATAGTTTTCATTCCTTCGGCTTGGTGCATAATTGTAAAACCTTTGCGTTCCAAGTATCTGATTGCTAATTTGAGTAACATCTCTATTCCTCCTGCTTATAGTTATTGATAAAGTCCAAAACTCTCTCTTTTGTGCTATCCAAACATTGACGACCGTTGCGAATATCAAAAACAAATGTTGGACTGTTTATTGCTTTAATTCCCAAATTGGTCGCACTCATGCCGGATTCAGCTAAAAACTCTTCAATTTTTTTCAAAAACTCATTCATCTTTCCGACCTCCTATATGATAAATATACTAATATTAGTATAATGTCAATACTATAAATAGTATTTGCACATATATTTTTTTTAGTATATAATAAATACAAGGGGATAAACTAGGAGAACTATTATGAAAACCGCTGAGGAAATCAGGGAGTTTCTTGATAAAGCTATTGCTGAAAAAGGAACAAATTATCGAGAACTTTCCCTAAAAATTGGGCGAAAAGACCAGTACATACATCAATATATAAAGTATGGTTTGCCTCGATTTTTGAAAGAAGATGACCGTAAAGCTATTGCTCTTTGCTTAGGAATTGATGAGCAAGAGTTATCACCTAAACCTTTATCAGCTCCTGTGCCTGCCCATATGGGTGGTATTGGTATTGTAGCTGAAAAAATCAGCTCATTCTTTACCAAACCTGATGAAGTTGTTATAGAAATGATAGATGCTACAGCTTGTTGTGGTGACGGAATCGATAACCTTCCGGAAAAGGTTTGTGGTCATTGGAAGCTACCTTTAGCTGAGTTCAAATCCCTTGCCTCTGGCAATCCTAACAACATTAAGATGCTTCGAGTTCAGGGCGATAGTATGCAACCTACAATTAACGAAGGTGATTTTGTTTGGGTTGATGTATCTAATAACTTTGTAGGCTCTGATGGTATCTATTTAATAAGAATGGCTACCGGCTTGGCTGTAAAGAGATTGCAAGCAGGTTTAAGCAATGTTGTCATAAAATCCGATAATCCCACCTATTCCGATATAACTGCCGAAGTTGGAAAGCTTAAAATAATTGGTAAAGTCGTACATATATTAAACAGTAGGAGAGTATAATGAAAAAATGTCTATTAGTTGGAGTTCTGTTGTTATCAGCATGTGCTCAAAACAGGTTTTTATACAACAACGAGCATGGCAAAGCTGTATATGAAGCTGATTGCAGTTGGGGTACATATGGAGACTGCTTGCAAAAGGCTGGACAACAATGCCCTAGTGGTTTCGATATATTGATGTCATCAGAACAACAGACCGGCACATATACAGATGTTCAAGGTTCAGGTTCAAGCAGCACCTCTGCTTCCGCCTCTGCTTATGGTTTTGGAAATATGGTAAGTGCTTTTGGAAATTCATTCTCAAACAGCTCATTTGGAGCTCAAGGGTTATCTTCCAATATATACAAAAGATATATGATATACACTTGTAAATAAGCACCTTATCCTCACTAAAAAGGGTCGACCTACATAGTCGACCTATTTTTTTGCTCAAATGTTACTATCCTAGGTTAGTAACAATAACTTTATTTACTTCTTGTTAATATCTTATAAAATTTTTCCGCCGCTTAACCCTTTGTTTTTTCTTAATATACTAAAATAAATATAAAAATATACTAAAAATATGATATTTAGTATTGACTTTATACTAAAGATAGTATACTAATACTCATATAGAAACGATACAAGGGGTAAACAAAATGCTTTCACAAGATAAAATCAACGAAGTTTTAACAAATAACTTTTTGGACTGGGAATACAACAAGTACGAACCAAGAGTTCCGGCTTATTACAACGGCACTATCGAAAAAGTTTTAGCTTATGACGAATACTTTAGCGGATTAGCTGACTGGGACGTTGAAGAAGTATTTTACGATATCGCAGAAGATGGATTAACTCAAGACGAGATTAAATTCATCAGAGCAACGGTAAAAGACGGGGTTAATGCTTACCTCAATAAAAACCACAAACAAATTTTTGCATGCTTTAACAAAATCAGAATAGGAGCTTAACGATGAGAAAACAATGGAAATTCTTTAACCAAACAATCGAGTTTGAGGGATTAGAGCTTATTTGCTTCTACATCATGTTAGGCATAACAGCATTAAACTCCATTGCTTTGGCTTTAGTGGGTATAGCGGATTTAATTTACTAATTGGGGAGATTGATATGACAGACGGAGAAAAAGCTTTAGAAACGCTTATTTGGGTAGAGGACTATATAAAAGAATTACCCTTAAGAAAATGGAACGAACAGACAGTAATTTACACAATTTTAGAAAGAGTTGAAACAGTTTTGAAAGGTATGAGCAATGGCAGTAAAGACATTAGATAATCACATCAAGAAAGCATTTACAGATTTGGGATTTACAGAGGACGAAGTAAAGAACGGCTGTTGGCTGTTAGAACGCAACGAAAAACCTATTGCTTGGATTGCTTTGCATAAATTCCTTGAGAAAGTGGCAAACAAAGCCGGTATTAACTTTAACTTGCCGACAGTACTTAACTGCGAAACCGGAGAGATTGCTGTTTGTGTTGAGGGTATTGATAAAGAAGGTAACAAAGCTTGGTCTATTGGTGAGGCATCTCCAAAGAACTGTAAAAACGATTATCGTTGGGCAATGGCAGAAAAAAGAGCAAAAGACAGAGTTATATTAAAACTCTTGGGTATTGCCGGCGATATGTATTCCGAAGAGGAAGCAGACGAGTTTAAGGAAAAGAAACCGGAAAAGACCGAATTTGAGAAAGATGCAACCAAAGCAGCAACACAACACACTAAATCATTGAACAAGGCTGTAAAAGAGAAAGACGAAACTTTGGTTAAACCTGCAGAGTATAAAGGAACACCGTCTGAAAGATACAATAAAGCGATGGAAACATTAAAAGGTTACACACCGGAAACGTTTAAGAATGCAAGTCCAACTTTGATGAAAGCATTAAACGACCTTGAAAATGACCTTAAAGAAGTCGGATGTATACAATGGTTAGATAACCTTATAAAAAGACGTAATGAATTAACAATAATGGAAACAGGCAATTTTTACTAAAACCGACGGGGTGGCAAAGCAAATAAAGTTCTCTTTATAGTAACGTTCTTATTATTATGTTTACCCCTCGCCACCCCACCTTGAAAGGATAGCCAATGTATATCTCGCAAATATCACAGTTAAAACCCAGTTTTAGAGCCTTGTATAACCAGGCTGAGATGATGCTTAACAATGGCAAAAAGATATTAGTTGAGGTTACAGAAAAGAAACAAAAGAGGAGCAATGAACAAAATAATTATTATTGGCTTTTCAATGGTCAATTAGCTGACTTTCTGAATGATAGCGGTTTATCGTATGGAGAATATCGGATACCCTACACCTCCGACATAATCCACGACATCAACAAGACTTTATTTGGTGTAAAAACCACAACAAAAATGAGCATCGGTGAGTTCTGCGAATATATGAACAAGCTCTTATTCTTTTGGCAAGATAAAACCAAAGGCGAGTTTCAAATGTCAGAGCTACCGGCTAACTACTTAGAGAGAAAAGGATATATAATAAGATGAACGATATTCAATTAACAGGAACAGTATTTAATGTAAAAGACTTCAACGGTCGCAAGACTTTTAGATTAGGTTTTTACAATGGCAAAAATGCTAAAGGCGAATTTAACACTAGCGGATACATTGATGTTAAAACCACAAGCAAAACCAATGTAGAAGTAAATCTAGCAGACAGAGTTAAAGTTGCAGTAAAAGGCTTTCTCGCTTGTGACTATTGGGAACATCAAGGCAAAAAGTATTCTCAATTAAATATTGTAGCTAGCAGTGTAGAACCAGATTACAGCAAACCTGTTAAGCAAGATGACGGTTGGGGCGAACCTGTAATTCAAGATGATGTAATAGACTTTTAGGGAGATAAGATATGATAGAAAAAGATTTAGATAATGCACTTAAAGAAGGTGTCTACACTAAACGACCAATTCTAAAAGTTATTAAGCTTAAATGTATGGAATGCTGTTGCGGAAGTTGGGACGAAGTGAAGAAATGTACATCTAAAGACACTTGTTTCTTACACCCTTACAGACTTGGTAAAAATCCGTTTGCCGTAAAACGTGAATATACCGAAGAAGAAAAAGCAAAACTCCGTGAACAATTAGCAAGAGGAAGAAACCAATGAGCAATAATGCACCAGACTACGAAGATAACCTCGCATTTCCACCACAAGAGATTAAATCACAAGATGATATTAAGCACCAAGAAACTCGCTCAAGTGATGTACTGATTAAAGCTGTCGAGAAGTGTGAAAAATTAAGGCACTTGATGAAATAAAGGAGTTAGATAAATGAAGCATATTTTAGATTTAGATATAAATAACTTAAAACAAGCCAAATATGATGCGATGAAAGAACATATCATTGGTGTTTTGGATAGAGTTAAAGACTTGATTGAAAAAGGATGTTATGAAGAATTGGAAGAAATGACTTTTTATTCTCCGTCCGGAGATTGTATGGGCTGTGATAACCATTGTATCAATTTTGCTTGGAGAGATGATGAAAATATGGATATAAACGAAGCTATGGAAATCCTTATTAGGTTAAAGAATGATTTGTAAAGTAAAAGGGGGTGTAAAATGGGTGCATTAAGAGATTTACTTGATGAAAAAAACATTGAGATTAGTAATTTAAAGCAAGAGGTCAAGAGCTTAAAAAGACAGTTGATGGTTGCTAAGGATTGTTTGAAAATATATGCAAATCCGAATAATTGGGATGATTTTACAGGGGTATGTGAATCTAATGGAGAGCCTTTTCATTTTGTTCGTGGGTATTTCAAGGAGGATGGTTTTTGCTATGCTCAATGCACTCTTGCCGATTTGAAAGTTTTGGCAAAATGAAAAATATAGAACAAATAAAGGAGTTAGATAAATGAGTGCTAATGATGAATTACAAGCTCACACTTGCGAGAAAATATTGCAAGAATATGGAAATGTTGCAAATAATGTTGCACAATCAAAAGTGCAATATTTGACAGAACAATGGAGAAAAGGCGAGCTACCCTGCAAAATAAATCGTTGGACAATATTGTCTTATCATCATACAGGTAAAAACTACCACAAATATTATCTTTGCAAATGCGAATGTGGAAAAGAAAAGGTGGTAAATATAAATAACATTCTTAAAGGTGTTAGCAAAAGTTGTGGATGTTTAATTTCAGAAGTTACTGCTGAAAAAAATAAAACTATGAAGCAAAAAGATAAGCACAAATACTCCGACTATTCGCTTTACCGTACTTGGATTAGTATGAGAAAAAGGTGTTATTCAATTACTGAGCCAGCTTATAAAGATTATGGTGGTAGAGGAATTACTGTTTGTGATGAATGGAATAGTGATTACAACTCTTTTCTTATTTGGGCAAAAAGTAATGGTTATCAAAAAGGTCTGACAATCGACAGAATAGACAACGATAAAGGATATTATCCTGATAATTGTAGATTTGTTGATAATTATGTGCAAGCAAACAACAAGCGAAACAACATAAATATTTGCTTTAATAATGAAGTAGATACTCTGCCAAATTGGGCGAGAAAGCTAAAAGTTTCAGCGAGTATGCTTTACTCAAGATATTATAAAAACAATGACCCTGCTTATATTTTTAGAGGAATAGCATAATGACAAACTACGATATATTAAAAGAATATGAAGCACATAATACACCTGTTCCCTCGTTCGAGGAATGGCAACAACTCCGCAAATTTCTCGAGGAGTTCAATGCTCTTGAAGTTGCTAAGAAAAACCAACAGCTCAGAGAGTTACTTGAAGAGTGTTTTGGTTGGTTTACTTGGTATCAAATAGATGTAACAACCGGAAGACCTTATATTGAAGCTTGGCAGAAAAAAGGGCGTGATTTGCGTGCCAAAATAGACAACGCAATAGGAGAAAAATAATGTTCCCTTCAATATATGACATCTTGGTAGCTGTTCATCACGAAATGGAATTAAAAAAATGGGCAGCTAGCATAATTAAAAGCACAGACACAACAAAACTTGATATTGCTATAAGCGGATTAACAAAGATTAAACGCATTGCAAAAGCTAAAAAACTAGGTGCTGTTTATGAAACAGCGGAAAGAACTCTAGCAAAAATAGGAGAAAAGAAGTGAAGAAGATTTTATTTTTAATAGCTTTGTTAGCATTAACAGCTTGTACTGATAACGCAACAGCAACAAGAATTTTACACCGAGAGGGATACACTAATATTCAAATGACAGGTTACAACTTCTTTGCTTGTGGACAAGGGGATTTTTACAGCACAGGATTTACAGCTATGAAAAATGGTTATCGTGTAGACGGGGTAGTTTGCTCAGGTTTGTTTTTCAAAAATGCAACAATTAGATTTGATTAGGAGAAAAGAAGTGCTTATAAAGATTGAAATTGATACTTGCGATCAACTTAATGCGGAAAGAACGATTGAACTCATTAAAGTAACAAAAGAGCAAGTTGTTGAAATGATTGATAAAGCAAAAGAAACGCAAAAGGAGCAATCAGATGAGTAAAGAAAAGCCAGAAGTCGGTGATGTGTGGGTTAATACTGAAAATAAAGCAAAGTTTGTTATTTTAGATTATAACCCGACAAGTAGAGATTTTATCGGATTTAATCAACAAACAAAAAATATGAGATTATTTGATGCTTTAGACAATATGCCTAGACAATTCAAATATCTCGGTAAATCCAAAGTAAGCATAAAGGAGTTGTTTGAAGTGGAATAAAAAAAAGAGGCGGGCTATTTTTCAAGCTCTCCGCCCCTGATTTGCAAAACAACAGTGTATTTCACAAAGTGGTAAACTAAGTTATTTTGTAAAGTAGCATATTCATTATATGCGTAACAAATTAAAAGTAAAGGAAAAAATTGATGTGGCAGAAGATTAAAATGTTAATTCTAAAGATTGTTTTTAGTCCGCTTTGGCTGGCAGTGGCTCTTGTTTATTGGTTTGCCAAAGGACTTTGGACAGCTTTTAACCTTTGGGATGAAGAAGATGATAAAGATATTTGGGGATACTGGAGATTATAGTGCATTGGCTACTATGTAAATTAGGCTTTCACTTTTGGAGAAAGCACGAAACCACAAAAGGATTGAGAAAATACTGCCGCTATTGTGGCACACCGGAAATATAACGGGGGTTGGTAAACACACATAATCACTTAACCTTTAATTTACGCTAATAAAATCAACCCCCACCTTTAAAAAGGATTTGCAAAATGGAAAATAATAGTTTATTACTCACTAAAGCTGAAGCTCTTGCTAGATTGCCATTTGGCAGACACAGCTTTGAGGGGTTAATTAACAGGGGAGAAATAGGCTTTAAGAAGGTCGGTGGACGCTATTACTTCTTAAGGTCAGATATTGAAAGATGGGCAAACCAATTAGAGCACCATACAGAATCTACACTAGAGGTGAAAACTATTGGGCATACTTTACTATCCAAGCCCAAGACGGAAAGCGTATCAGGTTTAGATGCTCTTGTAATACAACGGACATTAGAAAAGCAGAGAAATTCTGCAATGAGAAAGTTGCAAGCTTACAAGCCCAAAGTAACAAACGAACCGATGGTGAGCTTCCAAGCATAACTCTTAACGATGCATTCGGTAGATACTTTACCGAAAAAGCACAATATCAGTCCAAGCCTGACAATATTTTATCAAGACTTTCAAGTATAAAAACAAATTTAGGGGTTACCTACCTACACGAGATTGATAAACAAATTTTATCCAATTTTGTTGCATTAAGAAGACAAACCGTAAAGAACGGGACTATCAATCGAGAACTATCTATCATATCAGCTATTAAGAACCTTGCCGATGAATTTTGGGAAGTAAGAACAAATAAAGCTAATCCTCTTAAGTTTAAGCTATCAGAACCGGCAGAGAATATCAAATACCTAAAAGATTGGAATGTAGCTCAAGCTATTATAGATAAAGCACCCCTGCACCTAAAACCAATTATATATACCGCTCTTTATACAGGCTTCCGTAGAGGCAATATATTATCTCTACAATGGGAGCAAATAGACTTCCAAAACGACACTATTACCATTAAAGTAAAAGACAAGAATACTGTTGGTGGTAAAAACCACACAATACCTATGATTAAACAACTTAAAGATATTCTGCAAGCACTACCAAGAGAGAATAAATACGTGTTCAATTATAACGGAATGCCTATTACAGATATTAAACACTCTTGGCGTTCAATATTCTATAAATTTGTTGAAGTAAACCCCAAAGACATTCAAGAAGACGATGTTATCGAATATCGTAAACGTATAAGAGATGGTAAAACAACTCTTGTACCGTATAAACAAGTCTTGATTGACCCTACTCTACCTTATACCAATTTCCACACTTTACGACATACAGCTATGACATGGATTGTTAAATCAACCGGAGATATCCGTGTCGCTCAAAAAATAGCTGGTCATGCAGACATTAAAACCACAGTTAAATATGCTCACGTTCTTGATGAGCAAAAACGTTCTGCTTTAGAAAAAACTTTCAATCAATAATCGAGTCTAGCTTGTACACACTTTGTACACAAATTGGGTACAAATCATCGCTTTTGTGTACATTTGTGTACATTTTTCAGCATTTTTAGTTCTACTTTTGTTTTGTAGTGGATATTAAAAAACCCTAGAGTTTTCTAGGGTTTGAAATGGTGCCGATTATGTGACTTGAACACACGACCCGCGCATTACGAATGCGAACACCACCTTTTATAACGTATTGTTTTAACTTAATTTTTCGTTTTTTATCTCTCGATTCGTACACACCTTGTACACAAATCATATAAGAAACGCATTCCTTGAGGTAATAATATCCGAGTATATTTAATAATCAATTAAAATTATCTACCCTTGTATTTACCGATAATTTGTTTCCGCATAGCTTCTTTTTGTCGCTCGTGTCTTATTCCATTCGCATCAACAAAGTCATACTCCGGTATGTCTATTTCAAATGTTGTTCCGTACGGCTCATTTATATAAGGCTTTAATTGCGGAGAAAACACATACTTATTTATATACTCGTGCGTTTCCTTGTGTATTACAGTTAGATTGTTAAACTCGTTTACACCCTCATCCATACCGGATAAAGGCATTCTATGATGGATGTTTAAGTCTTTCGGGAGCTGACCTCGTTTTGCCTTGCGGATTTCCTGTTCAGTCAGCACCCCGTCAAACATTCCCTCGTACGCACACCAGCAGATGAAAGCTGTCCTTACTCGGTTTTTATAAAACGTTCTGTTCTCTTTTACTCTTTCAGGTGCTATCTTGGTGTACATTCTTTTCATCAGTATTATCTCCAATAATCCTCAAGAAAATGTGATGTTTTTCTTTTTTCTTTCAGCTTGCGTTTAATTATTTCAACCTTGTACTGATATGCTTCATCTTGATCCCTTAACCATTCTCTATAGTTTTGTCCTTTTGGTGTATAACATAAATCAGGCACAACTTTCGCATTTGGACATTTATCCGGCCGATAAATAAATATATTCATCGGCACAACTCCAATTCTTGTCTTAATTTATCAATTCTTCCGATCCATTCCCATGTATACGGAAATTCTGCTACATCTAAACGACTAACCTCGGCCCCGACATTAGGACCACCTACCGGATATGTCGGACAGTTATTATAATTTGCCGTTGTTGAACAACCGAATAATGTCAGAAGGAGCAGCAGCAGGAGTGCTATATATTTTAGCTTTTTCTTTTTCAACATATTTGACCACCTCTTTTTCTTGAGTAATGTACTCGATCTTTACATCACGTTTGCCAATAGAATAGCCGCTATAGTAAGCTCCACCAACAATAGCAGCAAGAAGAGCACCACATATCGCATATTTCATCATCCCCACCATACCAAACAAAGTCCTTCCCAAAATCCAAACAACCATTCTCCAATATTCCAACCGCTTTTACCGTCATCAATCCCTTTGCGGTATAACCAACCGGCAAACCAATAAATGACACCCATTGCTGCACCTGTAAGCATGAACGGAATAGAATCAATAGACAGACCAATTACAAAGCTCATAAACAAGCCTCGCATTGTAAGACCTGCTACACCGAATAAAATTGGATGTTCTGTAAGCTTAAAGTGCGGAATATGGATGTTCCATTTCCAAATCTTTATATCTCGCTCTTGAATTTCAAACGTATCCAAGAACTCATCAGCCTGAGCAAAGTCTGAGCGGTTTTCTTGTGGTTTTGCTACACCCAATGCACAACCAACATATTCGCCCCAACCGGCAAACATAACTGCCACATAGCAAGATATAAAAACAAGCAACCAATAATTTAAGTTCCAACCTCTGATTGCACACGCACAACAAGCAAACAAAGCTCCAAACCACAATTTATTAGCCGGCAACTTGTGTCCGCTTCTTTCACCTAATCCGCCTCTAATACGAAAACCTAGAGCAACTACCAATGCCACTAAGATATTCATCATATCTCAAATCCCCCTGTTTCTATCGTCTTTGCTATTCTCTTTGCTCTGTTAGGTGTCTGCACCGCATATTTACTATCCAAGCAATGCTCGGCTGCTTCCTTGTAATTACCGACACCCATAGACTTAAGCATGTTCTTAAACTTAAGCACACCACCCAAACCCAACTGGAAAACGAGGTCTATCAAGGCATACTGGCGTTCATTATCTAACTTCGACCAAAAGCTAATTTTTTTCTTACACTCGTCCACAACTCGAGCAATGTCGTTTCTTAATAAATAAAAAGCGGCATTCTTTGTGATGCCGTGCTTATAATCTCCGCATACCTTTAGCTCTTCATTTGTCAGAGGATTTGTTTCCAAGTTTCTTCCCACCCCGATCGTCAAATAGCCTCTTGAGCACCTGTACGGTTTAAGAACGCAGCCCTCGTGAAATACTAACCTTTGTATAATCTCGTCATTACTTAGCATCTAAATAACCCCTATGACTATCATCAAAGCTCTTGCCACACTTTCCGCATGTTCAGGGTAGAAAAAAGCCATAATACCTATTACCAACACGGCAAAAAGAATTAACAAAGCTTTGAATTTACGTTTTCTCATTTGTGCATTTCCAACATTAAACGGTGAATACTCTTTACATCTTTGCTTGTTTCGTGACCTTGATATATAAGCTCATCAAGTTTTACCTCTATGGCAGATATTTTAGTTTCACAGCCTGCCATTCTACCCTCTAGGTCGGTCACTCTAGGGTTTAAGGTTAATAAGGTTTGTACAAATCCACAGACTGCAAATATAACCATTGCACCCCATATAACGTTCTTTATTTTTTCCACTTCACAGCTCCAATAAAAAAAGGGAGCTGTAAAGCCCCCTAGGTTAGTTCATCTTCCTGTCATAATAATCTGCTTTAGCAAGGTTCTTTTCTACCTCGCTCATATCCTTGAGAATGTCCGACATGTACATCATCTCATCCCAAGAAAACTCCTTTTTGCTTCGTGCAATATCCTCGAGTTCCTGATTAAACATCTTAACCCCTTTATGCATATCGCAACGCATCATCTTTATTTCTTCGTGTGTCATGGCTAGTTCTCCCCATACTTCTTAAGGTGTTCCAGAAGCTCCATAGGTGTACTAGCTCCGATTTTAATATCGCCAATAGGTGTCTTAAATGTTTCATCGCTCAAGCCAGACATATAGGTCTTAACCCCTTGCTCCAACACATCCAAATCAATATACCCATTTTCATCAGCTAAGATTTTCATCATATCAATACCTGATTTATGAAGCTTATAGTGTGCATACACCGCAGCAACTCCGCTTACCAAACTTGGTTTTATACCGCCAAAAGTGTGTGCCAGATATTCGCCGGTTGCTGTAACTGCATTTTGTAAACTCAATCTCATAACTTTTCTCCAAAAAAGGAGAGCGGAGCGGTTAAACTCCGCCCCATTGTTATTTAGCTGTAGTTGCCGCTGTTCTCAAGCCGACTACTGTGTTAGTTGCTGTAGTGTCTGTAGTTGTTACTACTTGACCTTGGAAGCCAACCGGAACACAAGCAGGTAAAGGTTGAGGACAAATAGCACTCAAAGGTATTACCTCTTTTGTGATTGCATCCAATCTGCAGTTAATATTTGCAAATTCACGATTAGCAGCAGCAAAAGCAAAGTCTTGAGCTTGTTTGTTCAATGCAACTTCTTTATCCAATTTGCATACTTCAGCCTGTAAACGTTCACGGCTTGCAACTAATTCGCCAAAGATAATCTCAAAGCGACCATTTACACGGTCTTTTTCAGCATTCATCTTGGTTGTGTAGTCATCAAACAACTTCAAGTCAGACATATCAGAATACTCTTTAGCCTGTAGTCTTGAAATTTCTTGATTTTGCAAAAGCTCAAAACGATTTACACCTATGTTGTCATAGCCATAGTGTCCATAACCACCGCAGTTGTTATAAGAACCCCAGTTTTCGCCACAACGATTGAAGTGTGAAGCATTTGCTTTTACACCTAAAGCAGTTGCACCCATTGCTGTACCGGCAGCACCGAGCAAAGTGTTAGCTCCTTTCCAGAGCATATCACCTACTCCACCACCACTCATTTCAATTCCCATAGTCTTTCTCCTAAAAAAGTAAGCACCATTGCTTACCCTTTAAGGATAGCTATTAGCTAATGCAGATATAATGTTCTTAAGGTGAACTTGCGGTGTATTCCCATTTCAAGCAAATCCTCGTCATACAACCCGTCGAGTGTCTTGATAATGGCTCTTGCGTGTAGCTTTTTTACCCACCGCTCCTCTGCATTAACAAATTCCGGTATCTGTTTGATGTACAGCCCGTCTATATATCTAAGCTTCATAACAATAAGCTCTTGCTTGTTTAATCCAACTTGCTCGAGCTTTTTAACTAATAATTCAGGATTGTTATGCCCAATCCTTGATAAATCATCCTTAAAATCCTCTACAGTCATATCATCACTCCTAAAAAAAGAAGTCCGATAGTACATTTTTTATTTTACCCCTATTGAAATAATCTAAAGAGGTATTATTTTTATGGTATCCTGCAAAGGATAATGTTTTTCTCATGTACTAGAGCCTCAGGTATTTCTCCGTTCCTGAGGCTTTTTATTTATTCTTCCAACTCCTCGATTTCTTCGATAGGTTCATCAGGATAAGGATAACGAGCTTTAATTTCCTCAACCTTAGATTTTCTTTCCTCAACCAATGCCGCAATCTTTGCAATAACCTCAGCAGTTTGTTCTTCATCGCCAAGTCTTTGAATATGGCAAGTGATAGGGTCAACTTCTGTTTTATAAGCTTCAAAACGAAGTTTTTCTATATCTTCTTTAGTCGGCGGTAATGGTTCAGGTATTTCAACAATCTTAAATTGTCTTTCATCACCTTTTGCTTCTATTTCTTCAATAGTAAAACCATTTACTGTTGCAAGCTCATAAGCTTCGTCATACTTATCTAATGTAAAAACTGTTCCTATTTCCATAACTTTCCCCTTTAATAACCTATTGCAATCCAATACATTTGCTCAGAACTATCTGCGGCAACCCAATCAAAACTTGTATTTTTACGGTCATGTATTTGCCCCCACATTTTATCAGTAGAACCGGCGCCACAATATCCTGTTGTTATTGCCCAACTTGTTGCACTTGTAAAAGGTGTTGGAAACGTAGTTAAGTTTCCGTTCAATGCTAGTCCCCATTGAATTATTAACCCACTAGAAAACTTTATATATCCATTATCCGCTAAGGATTTTGATTTTACTACTGCTCCGGCATTGTTCACCCAAGATGTTGTTACTATCGCTGTTCCATTGCTGTTACTGGGTGGATTAGGAGCTGATGTGTAAGTAGTTCCGTTTTTATCAGTACCAACATCAATAGAAGCATATACTTTACTTCCATCAGATTTAGTTCTTGTATGCCCGATTCTTGAACCTCTTCTACCATCGGCATAATCAGCCACTCCTAAATATCCCATACCCAACCCATTTTTATCAACTGGTGTAATCCAATCAATATACTGATTTTGTGTTGGCGGAGTGTTTTCTTCCACAGTATTCATTCGAGCTGTTATAGGCTTAGTAAGAGTTTTTCTTCCGTCAATAGTTTGGTCACTACCAATGTTAACTAAAGTGGCTGGATTTATACTGTCAGCATAGCCTTTAGCCTCAGAAACTGCTTTTTCTGTTGCTTCTCTATCTTTCTTACATTTTTCGTGATAGTGAAAACAACTATAAATATTTTCTGTCATTATGATATTCTCCTAAAGATGTTGACTAAGTAAGCATCAGGCTGAACTGTTGTTGATTTGCCATAAATAGAATTTGAACGAGAAGCATCAAAACCTACACCATACTGCACATTTTGAGTGTAATCAGAAGAAGCTGCTCCCTTTTGTCCTGAAGTAAGTTGATATAATGCTCCAGAATAAGTACCTGGACTCCATGTGTCATCATTACCAGTTTTAGGAGTATAACTACCTGTAATATTAGGCAAGCCTGCATTTATTGTAGCATTAACATTTCCACGAGTTCCAGCCCCTTGTAATACTCTATCTTTTCCAACAAGTTCCCAAGTTCCTACTCCATAATTAGCAATCGGACAAGTTGTTGTTGTTGAAATGTATATAGAGCCAACAGGATAAATTAAATTAAGAAAACCTTTAGCATCAAAAGGTTCTGCATCTTCGCCTTTGTCGCCCTTATCGCCTTTTTCTCCTTTTACTATATTCATAGCAAATAAGCCTGAGGTATCAATCGGTGTATCTTCAGGAGCATTAGCAATAGCATACGCAAGGTCAGCTGCACCCATAGATGATAGACTTCCGCCAAGAGGCTTAACCTCTGCTTGTTCACCCTCTGCCCAAATACGTGATTTTTCTACATTAGCTCTCAAATCGTTTGTTGCTTGCTCTGCATTCTGTTCAAATTCTTCCGTTTTTTCTTGAGCAAAATTTATGAACTCGGTTTTGCTTGCCTCTGTGGCTGATTGTATATCACTTTTTGCAGCATTTACCGTACTGTCAAACTCTACTGCCTTATTATTTACTGACGTTAATGTTGCCACTGCTGCTAAAGCACTTGCTTCGGATAAACCGGCTTGTGCTGTGGCTATTCCAGCTTGTTCTGTTGCTAAAGCTACTTGTGCAGTCGCTGTTGCAGCATAACCTGCCATTTCTTCTTCCGCAAACCCTGTAATAGATGGTTTAACTGTGTTTTCAAAATATTCATCAATAATCGGTTTAGCTTCTTGCTCCACCACTTTAGCAACAATTGGTTTTGCGTTTAGTTCTATATACTCGTCAATCTCAGGTTTAGACTTGTTGTCTACATAGTCCTGTATTTCCCTTTGCCCTGACACAATATACATCAAAGACAAATCCAAGTCCAAAGTAACTTCATCTTGCCAATATACATCGATTTGAGAGACGTTGTCCTGTTCAGGCAAGTTGACCTCGAGTGTTTGCTCGGTGCTTAAGTCAACAGCTAAAATTTGTTCTTCCATTGGCTTACCTCGTTACTTGTTCGGTTATTCTCAAAATACCTACCTTGTTTACATCAGCAGGAAATATTGTATTTATAGAGCCGTCGTTTGTAGTTAGTTGAATATCGGTTTTATAATCGCCAATCGGCAAGCTGGTATGTGTCGGTGTCAAAATCAAAGCAAACATCCCTTTTTCGACATCTATATTGGTTGCCAATAAATCAAACTTTAGCGAATTATCAGCAAAGCCTCTAACTTGCATATTGATAACCGCATCAGTTAAATCTATTCTCGAGTTGTTTTTTGTTATGTTCATGCGGATTGTAAAGCTATCGCCTTGTCTAACCTCAATCACATTGCCGTTTTGTAAAATTCTTCCCGTCATAATGCAATATCCTCCGCAACCTTAATGAAATAGTTTACCGCATAGTTTTCAGGTGTTACATGCTCACCTGAATAAATTGAATTTTCTCCCGATGCTTTTTCTGTATACTGCGGAGAGCCATTGGATATTTCTCGCCAATATTTATAACCTGTCGATGACACATCACCACCGCCATCCGGATTACCATAATCAGAAACTGTAATTGAGTGTCTATGGTCTGGTAAACTTTCCTCTTGTAATGTATAAATATCAGCTGCCGAATTTTCACCCAAGCCTCGTAAAAACTTTCCTCTATAATCAGGAACATTAAATGTTGTTACCCCATTACCTTTTCCAAATTTATCGCCAATTATCTCGTATAACTCACTATATTCATTTCGAGATAATTCCTGTCCGTTACACAAAATCCAATTATCGTGATTATTTGCTATTACAGAAGCTTTAATATCACCTATTTTTATTAATGAGTTCATAAACTCTTTAGCGATTTGCGTTGCATTTTCTAATTGTAATCGATTAACAGCATCATTAGGTAGAGTTCCTTCAGCAATGTTCATAATCTTAAAATTGCCACAATTTAAATTACCCTCCATTTTAGATGTGCCATTTTTCAAAAAACATTGACTTAAACCTTCGGCAAAATTGTCATCTTCTTCATCCATGTGATCTGTAACAATATCAATATCGTTTATCCTATCATCTTCCCAATTATGAATACGAGAAAATACTCCTTCACTATCAAATGGCATTTTTATTTCCTTTCTTTATAAGTTATTAAAAAAAACCGCTAACAGCGGCTTTTATTTCATAAATTTGATTGCTCTATCCATCATTCTATTGCCCTCTTCAACTTGAGCGGCTGTATTGTAAGCCTTATTTTCTCCAATACGAGTTTCACCTTTATTTTGAATATTATATATATCCATTGCAATATCATAACCGGAATACGAATTTTGTAATGATTGCAATAATTGATTGATATAATCACTTTGAGCATTGTTAGAAAAAGTTGCGGCCTGAATATTATCATTTAAACTATTAGAATAAGCACTTTGACCTGCCTGGATAGAATCATATGCTGCTTGATTTAAGGCCGCATTGTGTGATGAATTAAGAGCCCCCATTGCATTTAAATATGCTTGAGAACCGACGGGTATTCCTTTATTAGCTAAAGATGTATGAAGTTCTGACATTTGTGATGCAAATTGCGGTTGCAATTTATCAACATATGATTGATATGTCGCTTGCTCTGCTCGTTGTCTAGCTTCATCTGATGCTTCTACACCAAAATTGTAATTTCCCATATTACTCAATTGTTCTGATGCATTTGAAGCATATGATGTTAAATTATTTAATGTATTATCATAGTTGCTTGTGTCATAATTTTTTAAGTATTTTAACACTGCATTTTCAGATGCATACATTGATGTCGGAGCTCCACCCGCCCCCATTAATTTTCCAATTGATTTACTCATTTTATTTACTCCATTCATTTTCTGATTTTAACATTCCATAAAAAATGCAATCCGAACCATCATCCATATATTTTCGCGAAACACCCTCTCGCTTAAAACCAAGTTTTTCTACTAATTTTATGCAAGAGCTATTATTCGCTGATACAGAAATACTTATGCGTTCGACTTGCCATAAATTAAAGGCAAGTGAAAAAACTATTTTCAAAACTCGCCTATTACACCACCTTTTATCAATAGTATATAAAGTTATCCATAAATCTCTTTGAGGACGAATATTATGATATATCAAACCACCAAGTAATTTATTGCCCAACTTAAAACCTATAGTATGATATTCTCCTTCAAGCCATTTATTATCTGTATTTAGTCCGCTACATATCCAGTCAACCAACTTGTTGTCGTAAAATATACTATAAAATTCCTCCTGCTGTTTCATACCTTACTCCCGTATCATACCACTCTATTAAATTTCCTCTAGTCTTTGTCTTAAAAACTATACTCACCTTAAAACCGGTAGCAGAATTTGCAATCCATTGAGAACGTATTTTACCTTGCAATGTTTGCCACTTAGAACCTATTGGATTTTTTAGACTTGACCATTTAGTTTCATTCCATTTGGTAATACCTGATAGTCCAAGATTTTCAGCATATGAAACCTGATTTTCATCAAAATCAGTATTAGTATAAATTACTAATGCATATTGCGATGATGATTTTGTTCGCGGATTTAAAAGTTGAATTTTTTTTAAGCCATCATACCCTAAATTAGAATATGCCTGTTCTACAACACCTAAAATATGATTACCCGCATCAGAATATCCGTCATCAAATAAATATACTCCGTAATCCGAGCCAAAATAAAGACGTCCTTCATAAATCTCCCAACAATATGATTTTATATACTTTCATACTCTTTTCGGAAAAAAAAATTATCATTGGACAGAGAAGTCAAAGCAACAAATATTCTGAGCGAACCATTCATTCTGAAAATTCTTATAGAAGAAGCAATATTCACCC
>JAZONB010000029.1:0-17993 GCA_045654305.1 Acutalibacteraceae bacterium
GAAATGCCTGACCAAGTAGATGAACAGACAAAGCGTGACAGATGTGACAATATAATGGAAATGCAGACCGATATTTCGGCACAAGGAAACGCAGAAAAAATCGGCAAGACCGCCGAGGTGCTGATTGAGGGCTGGGACGACTACATTAAATGCTATTTTGGGCGTGCTACTTGGGATGCACCCGAAGTAGACGGCAAAATCTTCTTTATGGCAGACCGCCAGTTAAAGATAGGCGAATATGTTAAGGTAATTGTTAACGATTGCCTCGATTATGATTTATTAGGAGAGCTTGTAAAATGAACACACCAAACAAATTAACCGTTGCAAGAATTATTGCCACCCCGATTTTTATGGCAACTATGATTTTTAATTTCCCTTATCATTACCTTGTGTCTATGATTTTATTTATCGGTGCATCTTTAACCGATATGATAGACGGTAAAATGGCAAGAAAATATAATCTCGTTACTGATTTTGGTAAATTCTTAGACCCATTGGCAGATAAAATGCTCACCACCTCTGCATATCTTGGATTTATTTGTATGTATGCCGATAAGCCCGCAATTTGTCTGCAGATGACAATTATAACCTTCCTCGTTCTTTTCAGAGAGTTTATGGTTTCTTCCATTCGTCTTGTTGTGGTTTCAAGCGGCGGAAAGGTTATTGCTGCGAATATATGGGGCAAGGCAAAAACAGTAAGCCAGATGTTAGGTATCATATTTGCGCTCTTTGCCTATGCTTTAATTAAGGATTTCGGTCTTGATAATACTATTTTTGTTAAAGTTTGCGATATAATTATTTGTGTACTTTTTTGGGCAAGCGCCGTATTATGTACTGTATCGGGTTTAATTTATTTAAACGGCAGTAAACAATATATTAATTCCTCAAAATAGGAGGCAAATCATGTTTAAACGATTAAAAGAGGATATTAAGGCATTTCGCGACCGCGACCCTGCGGCTAAAAGCGACCTTGAAATCTACTTTTTATACCCAGGCTTTAAGGCTATAAGAATGTACCGAAAAGCCAATTACTTTTTCCGTCACGGGCATACCTTTATCGCCCGTTTGATTTCACAGCGTGCTGCCCGCAAAACGGGTATTGAAATTCACCCAGGTGCTACTATTGGCAGACGTCTTGTAATCGACCACGGAACGGGAATTGTAATCGGAGAAACCGCCGAAATCGGTGATGATGTACTGATTTACCAAGGCGTTACCCTTGGAGGTACAGGTAAGGATACAGGAAAACGTCACCCCACCATTGGAAACAATGTTATGATTAGCGCAGGCGCTAAGGTGCTAGGCCCCTTTAAAATCGGGGACAATTCCCGTGTGGCCGCAGGCGCTGTTGTGCTTGAGGAGGTTCCGCCCAACTCGACTGTTGTGGGTGTTCCCGCCCGTGTTGTTCGTCAGAACGGCAAAAAGGTCGGATGCAACTCAAATCTTGACCAGGTTAACATACCCGACCCCGTAAAACAAAGAATGGACTGCTTGGAAGAGCGTCTTAAAGAGATAGAAAGCCTAATGGCTAACAAGGAGTAGCAAAATGAAAATATTCAACACATTGACCCGTAGTAAGGACGATTTTAAACCCATAACTGAGGGCGAGGTTAAAATTTACGCCTGCGGACCTACGGTTTACAATTATATTCACATTGGAAACGCCCGTCCGCTTTGTGTTTTTGATGTGCTTCGCCGTTATTTTGAGTGGCGTGGCCTTAAGGTGAACTTTGTTCAGAATTTCACCGATATTGATGATAAGCTCATTAACAAAGCAAATGACGAGGGAATAACTGTTCCCGAGGTTGCCGAGCGTTTTATAGGCGAATTCTGGACCGACGCTAAGGGTCTTAATGTGCGTGAGGCTACTGTTCACCCAAGAGCTACCGAGAATATTGAACAAATTCAAAATATCATTTCCTCTTTGATAGAGAATGGCTATGCCTACGAGTCTCAGGGCGATGTGTACTACAGAGCTAAGAAATTTGAGGGCTACGGCAAGCTTTCACATCAGCCTTTAGAGGATTTGGAAGCAGGAGCCAGCGACCGCCTTAATGTAGACACCGCAAACGAAGACCAGATGGATTTCTGCCTTTGGAAGGGCGCTAAACCCGGCGAGCCTTATTGGGAATCTCCTTGGGGCAACGGCAGACCCGGTTGGCATATCGAATGCTCCGCTATGGCAGGCAGATACTTAGGCAAGACTATCGATATTCATTGCGGCGGTCTTGACCTTATTTTCCCACACCACGAAAATGAAATTGCTCAGAGTGAGGCGGCAAACGGTTGTGAGTTTGCGCATTACTGGATGCACAACGGATTTATTAACGTTGATAACCACAAGATGTCAAAGTCTTTAAACAATTTCTTTACAGTTCGAGACGTTGCGGATAAATTCGGTTACGAGCCGATTCGTTATTTCCTTATTTCTTCGCATTACCGCAGTCCGATTAACTATTCTGTTGATATTATCGAGCAGGCAAAGAACTCTTTGGAAAGACTTTACACCTGCCGTGATAATATTGATTTTGCCCTTAAAAATGCGGCTGACGGCGGAGAAATCCCTGAATTTTTAGAGGAAAGAAAGCAAGAGTTCATAACCGCTATGGAGGATGACCTTAACACTGCTGACGCTTTAGCAGCAATTTTCCTTTTAGTGCGTGATATAAACACCGAAATCGCAAAGGGTGTGGGTAAGGATACCCTTAACGCCTTTGCGGATATGTTTGACCAGTTAACAGGTGTTTTGGGGCTAGTTTACAACCGCAAAACCGAGAGTCTTGACAGCGAAATTGAAGCACTTATCGAAGAGCGTACACTTGCCCGCAAAAACAAGGACTTCAAAACTGCTGACGAAATCCGTGACCGCTTAAAGGAAATGGGTATTACTCTTGAAGACACTCCGCAGGGTGTAAAATGGAGCAGAAACTAAAAAAAGAGCCCTTGGGAAAGGGCTTTTTCGTCTATGTGACCCCACACCACACCTTTGGTACTGACGCTGTTCTTTTAAGTAACTTTGCGTCTGCAAAGCAAAAGGACTTTCTTGTAGATTTGGGGACAGGCTGTGGTATTATCCCCCTTTTAATGCTAAGAGAGGGGAAACTGCAACGGGCAGTAGGTGTCGATATAAGCGATGAGGCAACTATTACCGCAACCAAAACTGTTACCGAGCAGAATATAGAAAATTTTAAAATAGTAAATTCCAATTTGACCAATTTAAAGGGCAAGGTGGAGTTTGGCTGTCACACCCTTGTGACCTGTAATCCACCCTACAAAGCACCGAATGCGGGGATTAAAAATCCCGACAGGGTGTTAGAGGTTGCCCGTCATGAGACCGAGTGTACCCTCGAAGACATCGTGAATGTAGGAGCCAAGCTTTTGCAAACGGGTGGCAGACTTTGTATGTGCCACCGCCCCGAAAGGTTAGCTGAACTTATGGCTTTGATGAGCGAAAAAGGTGTGGAGCCGAAACGACTACGCCTTGTCTGTCAGAGAAAAGGTGAGGAGCCTTGGCTTGTTTTAGTCGAGGGCAAGCGTTCGGGAAAAGTAGGTCTTAGAATCGAGCCTACATTATATATAGAGGAAAACGGCGAACTGTCACAGGAAATGATAGAAATTTACGGCGCATACAAGGAGGCGTACCTATAATGAGCGGCAAACTTTATGTTGTTGGAACGCCCATAGGGAATTTGGGCGATATAAGTCCTAGAGCCTTGGAAACACTTGAAAATGCCGATTTTATTGCTGCCGAGGATACCCGTGTAACCCTTAAACTGCTAAATAGGTTTGAAATTAAAAAGGAAATGATTTCCTATTACGAGCATAATAAAGCACAAAAGGACAGTATTATAATTGACCGCATTTTAAAGGGTGAAAAATGTGCCCTTGTAAGCGATGCGGGTATGCCCGCCATTTCCGACCCAGGGGAAGATTTGGTGCGAAAGTGCCGCCAGATGGGCGTGGAAATTGAATCTGTACCGGGTCCCACTGCTGTGGCTACCGCACTTGCAATTTCGGGCTTTCCCACAGGCAGATTTTGTTTTGAGGGTTTTTTGTCGGTTAACAAGCTTAGCCGAAAAGAGCATTTGGAAGAAATCAAAAACGAAAAGCGCACTATGGTCTTTTACGAGGCACCCCATAAATTGCAGGCGACACTCAAAGATATGCTTGCCGTTTTAGGTGACAGAGAAATTGCACTTGTTAAAGAGCTTACTAAAATTCACGAAAATGTTTTTATAACTACCTTTAGCGAGGCATTAAAGCATTATGAGGAAACCCCGCCAAAGGGTGAATATGTACTTATTATAAAAGGCGCCAAGGAAGAAAAGACAGAATACTGTCTTGAAGATGCCGTGAAAATCGCAAAGGGTTTAATGGAAAAAGGTGAAAGTGCCTCTTTTTCTGCTAAGGAAGCGGCTAAAATTACAGGAATTAAAAAAGGCGATATTTACAAGGAGATTTTAAATTGAGTATCTGCGAAAACTGTTGTAATTATATCTTTGATGACGAATTACAGGAATATTTTTGTGACGCTCCTCTTGACCAGGACGAAATGGGCGGTTTTTATTCCGAAAAAATCAAATCCTGCCCGTATTTCAGGTTAGATGATGAATACTCTGTTGTAAGAAAGCAAAATTGAGGTGATAAAAATGACAGCGTGCCAGTTTTATTTTGTTTTAAGTGCCGTTTTGGTGCTGATATCTGACAACTTTTTCCCTGTTTTTAAAGAGGAGTATTCGGTGTGGTTAGTGCCGCTTTTGTTTGTGGGAATTTTCGTTTCTTTGGTTGTTTTACAGCTTTTATGCTTGGTGCTTATGATTCTTAGCCAAAAGGCTCAAAAAAAGCCATCGGCATTTAAGGAAAAGGTTTTCCGTTTTCTCTTAAAACATTCGTTACCTATAATAGTTTTTTTCACAGGTACCAAAATTAATATAGAGGGCACAGAAAATCTACCTGAGGATAAAAGATTTCTCTTAGTATGTAATCATCAGCACGATTTTGACCCTGCTGTAATTTTTTCAGCGTTCCCCGACAGTAAAATCAGTTTTGTAGGAAAAAAAGATATCCTCACAGAAATGAAGTTTATTTCAAAGGCAATGTCCTTACTTTCTTGCCTTTTTATTGACCGTGAGCACGACCGAGAAGCGGCAAAAACCATTGTTTCGGCTATTAAATATATTAAAACAGATGAGAGAAGCATTGCACTTTTTCCCGAGGGGTACACAAGTAAAACAGATGAACTTCTCCCCTTTAGAAACGGCTCCCTCAAGGTGGCTGTAAAGTCCGAGGCACCCGTTGCGGTGTGTGTGCTTAATAACACAAAGTCAATCACTAAAAATATGTTCCGCCGCAAAACGGTGGTAGATTTTAAATTGCTTGATGTGATTTATCCCGAAGATTATGAAGGTATGAGCACAACAGAGCTTGGAGATTTAATACATAATAAGATGTCAAAAGCATTAGAAGAATTAAAACAGAAATAATAAAAAGCCGAGGTTTACCTCGGCTTTTCTCTTAGATAGATGTTGTATTTGCTATATCGTACATTTGCATATCGAGCGGCTTTTCCATTTTAAGAGCCTCATAAATATCGTAGTCCACAACCGCATTATTTTTAATTGCAACTACTCGGTTGCCCTTGCCCTCTTTCAAGAGATTAACCGCCATGTAACCTAACTGGGTAGCTCTCACACGGTCTCTGACTGTCGGGTTTCCGCCACGCTGAACATGACCTAATGTGGCAGCTCTTGTTACAATTCCTGTAGCAGTTTCGATTTCACATGCAATCTCTTCGGTACCGCCAACGCCCTCTGCCACAATTACAATAAAGTGACGCTTTCCTGTTTTATGAATCGTTTTAATTTTCTCGATTACTTCACGTGTGGTTAGTTCCACCTCGGGCACCATAATGGCTGTGGCACCAACTGCAATTCCGCACTGCAAAGCCAAATGACCTGCGTGTCTACCCATAACCTCAACAACGCTGCAACGGTCGTGCGACTGTGATGTGTCACGAATTCTGTCCACCATTTCAACGGCGGTGTTCATCGCTGTATCAAAACCCAAGGTGTAATCGGTGCAGGCAATATCGTTATCGATAGTTGCCGGAATTCCTACACAGGGAATTCCGTGCAAGGATAAATCTCTCGCTCCTCTGAAGGAACCGTCTCCTCCGATTACAACGACACCCTCAATTCCGAGTTCCTTGCAAGCCTTAACACCCTCAAGTACACCCTCTTCCTCTTTGAAACGGGGGCTTCTTGCCGTGTAAAGCATTGTGCCGCCACGGTTAATGATGTCGGAAACGGAACGGGCGTCAAGGTCGATAACATCTCCCTCAATAAGACCGTTATAACCACGCATTATTCCCTTAATTTCCATACCGTTTGCGATAGCAGTTCTTACAACCGCTCTCACAGCGGCATTCATACCGGGAGCGTCTCCTCCGCTGGTTAAAACACCTATTCTTTTCATATATAATCACTCCAAAGTTAAATTACAAAAATTCTTAAATAGTATAAACCAAATCGTGTTAATTTGCAACTAAAAATTGCTTATTTCACCAATTTTATATTTTCTTTTCCTAAAAGCGAGGCGAGATTCTCCAAAAGTTCCCCGTTTTCAGCCACATAAAGAGATTTTGGTGCCGCTAAACGGCGGTTATCATCTGCGCAAACTATAATAACGGGTATATCACCTTTAAAACAGGTGAGGATTTCCTTTGTCTTATTGAATTCATAAGAATTGGCAGACGGCACCTTAATATAAAGTCCCGTCTTTATCTTGTTAGAGGTGTGGGTAGCGATATTCTCGGGAATTGCTTCTATTTTTTCGCAAACAACCTCGGGGTCGCGGTCTTCCCGTTCGCTGACCTTGCCGTAAAGAATAACCGGTTTTCCCGATATTAAAAGCTCCCTGTACTGTTCGTATGCTTTGGAAAACACGGTAATATTAACCGCAGAATACATATCTTCAATTTGTGCTGTTGCCAAAATACTGTTGTTTTTAAGCTGACGCACCTTTAATGGAGAAATAATACCCGCCAACGTAACCCTTTTGCCGTCACCCAATTTGCCCGACATAATATCGGTAGTAGTATTAAGTGACATACGCTTTAAGAGAGATGAATATTTATCGAGCGGATGTCCGCTAAGGTACAGTCCCGTTGCCTCTTTTTCAAGGCTTAATTTCACATCCTCGTCCATTTCGGGCATCGGGTGGGGAGTGAATGTATTGGTTTCACCCATTTCTTCAAAAAGGTTAAGCTGTCCCTGTGAGGATAAACGGCTTTCTGCTTCAACAGCGCTGAGCACTCCGTCGATATTGTAAAGCATTTGACGTCTGTTAGGCTCAAGAGAGTCCAAGGCTCCGCTTTTAACCAAGCCTTCAAGCGATTTTCTGTTAAGGTCACGGGAGAAGTTTCTAAGACAAAAATCGTATTGCGAGGTATAATCCCCGTTTTTCTGCCTTTCCTCAATCAGTTTGTCAATAACATTAAACCCTAAAAACTTAATGGCAGAAAGACCGAAACGGATTGAGCCGTTTTCGGGGGTGAATCCGCTAAAGCTGTGGTTGACCGATGGCGGCAAAACCTTGATACCCATTTTTTTACACTCGGCGGTGTAGTGGGTAATTTTATTTGTATTGTCAAGCATACCGGTCATTAAAGAGGCGAAATATTCTGCGGGGTAATGGCATTTAAGGTATGCTGTTCTGTAAGCTACAAAGGAATATGCACAGGCGTGAGCTTTGTTAAAGGCATAGGAACTAAAGCTCGACATATCCTCGAATATCTGCTTTGCGGCATCCTCGGAAACGCCACGCTTTAATGCACCCTCGCATATAATATTCCCATTTTCGTCCTTTTCGCCATAGATAAAAAATTCCCTTTCACGCTCCATAACAGCGTGTTTTTTCTTAGCCATAGCACGGCGGACGATATCGGCTCGCCCAAAGGAATAGCCCGCTAAAGCACGGAAAACCTCCATAACCTGTTCTTGATAGACAATACAGCCATAGGTAACGTCCAAAATCGGCTTTAAAAGAGGCGTCAGATAGGTTATATCCTGAGGGTTGTGGCGGTTGTGAATGTACTTAGGGATTGAGTCCATGGGGCCTGGTCGGTAAAGTGACAAAATAGCCGTTAAATCCTCAATACTTGAGGGGCCGAACTGTCTTAGTACGCTCTTCATTCCCTCCGACTCGAACTGAAAAACACCGTCCGTATTTCCCTTTGACATAAGAGCATAGGCTTCCTTATCATCAAGCGGGATTTTTTCAATATCAAAATCGGGGTTATATTTATTTATAAATTTAACAGTATCATTAATAATCGTGAGGTTTCTAAGTCCTAAGAAGTCCATTTTTAAAAGGCCTAATTCCTCAAGGTCGGTCATTGTGTACTGTGTGACAACAGCGTCATCATTAACGCTTAAAGGTACATATTCTGCAACGGGTCGGTCGGAAATTACTATACCTGCCGCATGGGTGGAGGCATGCCGTGGCATACCTTCTAACCTTTGCGCCATATCAAGGAGTAACCTTGCCTGTTCATCGTTTTCGTAGATGTCACGCAGTTCTTTTGAACCTTCCATCGCCCTTTTTATAGTCATTCCCACAGAAAAAGGAATAAGCTTTGCAATTCTGTCGCACAAAGCATACGGCACATCCATAGCTCTGCCTGTATCTCTTACAGCCGCACGTGCGGCAAGCGTACCAAAGGTTACAATTTGTGAGACCCTGTCTTTTCCGTATTTATTTATAACATAATCTATGACCTTTTGGCGGTTGCGGTAACAGAAATCTATATCGAAATCGGGCATTGAAACACGCTCGGGGTTTAAAAAGCGCTCGAAAAACAGATTGTATTTTATCGGGTCAATTCCCGTAATTCCCATGCAGTATGCCGCAAGGGAAGCCGCACCCGAGCCTCTGCCGGGACCTACGGGTATGCCGTTTTGCTTGGCGAAGTTCACGAAATCCGCCACTATTAAATAATAATCAACATAACCCATTTTGCCTATTATCTCTAATTCATAATCCAAGCGGTCTGTGACCTCTTTTTCAGGCTTGTCCCCGTAAATTCGTTTCAGTCCCTCAAGGCATTTTTCCTTGAAATACACAAAATGGTCCTTGTCGCCAATGTCAAATCTGGGGAGCTTTATTTTACCAAACTCGAAATCTACATTACATTTTTCGGCAATTTCCTCAGTGTTGTTTAAAGCGTCTAAATCATCGGGGAAAGCCTTTGACATCTCGTCATAGGACTTTAGATAAAATTCATCTGTGGCAAATTCCAACGGGTTTTCCTCTGAAACCTTGTTTCCCGTTTGAATACAGATAAGTACCCGTTGCATTTCGCTGTCGGACTTTTCGATGTAGTGCACGTCGTTTGTGGCAACGGTTTTTATATTTAGCTCTTTACTTAATTTCCTGATACCAAAATTTACGGTATTCTGCTCTTTAATACCGTGATTTTGCATTTCTAAATAGTAGTCCTCGCCAAAGACATTTTTGTACCAAAGAGCGATTTCTCTCGCTTTATCATAGTCGCCTGCAACCAAAGCTTTAGGAATTTCGCCCGCAAGGCAGGCGGAAAGGCAGACAAGTCCCTTGCTGTATTTTTCTAAAATTTCTCTATCAATTCTCGGCTTTGAGTAAAAACCCTCGGTAAAGCCTAACGATACTAATTTTATGAGATTTTGGTAACCGTCGTTATCCTTGCAAAGCAGTACCAAATGCGAATAAGAGGTGTCGGGACCTTTTACTTTATCGGCTCTGCCGCGGGGTGCCACATAAACCTCACAGCCGATTATAGGCTTTACGCCCTTTTCTTTGGCGTATTTATAAAATTCAATACAGCCGTACATAACGCCGTGGTCGGTAATGGCAATGCTTTTTTGTCCGAGCTCGGCGGCTTTGTCAATTAATTTTTTAATACGGCAACAGCCGTCAAGTAGGCTGTATTCTGTATGCACATGCAAGTGCGTAAAATTCATAACGGCTGCTCCTTTCGGTTTATTTGCTTACTTCTTCGTAGATTTCAATGATTTTTTTAAAACGGTGGTTAAGTCCCGAAACGGTAAGCGGTACGGGACAAATTTTGCAGAGTTCTTTTAAGGTGGCTTCAGGGTTTTCAAGTCTTAAATTCGCCGCCTGTAAAAGTTCTTGTGGCAAACTTTCGAGCCTGTCCGTTTTTTGAAGATACTCAATGGCTGTTCGCTGTTTAATTGAAGCTTCGACTGTTTTTGTGATATTTGCGTTGTCGCAATTTCTTGCTCTGTTAATATTATTCTTAACACTTTTTACGATTTTAGTGTCCATAATATCAAGGGTGTGCCGTGACGCTCCCATAAGGGTGAGCAAATCTTCTATAACGGCGCTGTCCTTAGAATAAAGCTTCAAACCTTTGCCGTTTTTTGTGCTTTTAAGGTTGATGCCCGCCTGAAAAAGCAGCGCCTGAAGCTCTAACGCTATGGTTTCCAGCTTTACATTAAATTCTATTCGGTATTCCTTTTCTGGGTCGTTAATGTTACCGCACGCCAAAAAAGCTCCCCTTACAAACGAGGCAAAGCAACAATCCCTTGTGAACATACCGTCGTCAATAAGGTTTGTGTTCATACCAAAATCGTTTTGAGCTAAGATTTTAAGCCTGTCCGACTCGGATTTAACCTCCGCTACAAAGGTGGGACGCTTATGTCCGCCTTTGGTTACTGAAGGCATTATTTTATATACCCCGAAAATAGCGTTGCAGTATCCCTTTGCTATTTCTTCGTTAGCGGTTTGCAGAGCAATTCTTTTAATAGAAAAAGACCTGCCAAACAGCATAAACCCGTAACAGTAGGCGGATAAACAACAGCGTGACAGTCTTAATCCTAAAAGCTCTTTTTTAACATCTGAGCTGAATGACATTTTTTTACCTCATATCTCTGTGAACAATAGTACAGTCATAAGTTTTGTCCTTTAACGCTTTTCCTATTATTTCAGCGAAGGTTACAGAACGGTGCTTACCACCTGTACAACCAAATGCAATATTAAGCTGACTTTTGCCCTCTTTTGCGTAAAGAGGTACAGCGAAATCTATGAAATCGGTAAGCTTCTTTAAAAATTCACGGCTTTCATTTGTGCTTAGCACAAAATCCTGAACACATTTTTCTTGTCCTGTTTTTTCTTTTAAATTTTCGTCATAAAACGGGTTGGGAAGACATCTCACATCAAACACCAAATCCTCGTCACCGTCTGTGCCGTACTTAAAACCGAAAGATTTACACTGGATTTTAAGGGTGTTGCTGACATCTCCGTAAAAAAGAGCGGAGAGTTTTTGCTTTAATTGTGCCAAGGTGGTATGCGTGGTGTCGATTATGTAGTCCGCCTGTGTACGGATTTTTTCCAAAGCCAAACGGTCTTTTCTTACTGCGTCACCAAGCGACAAGGTACCGTCAATGTTAAGGGGGTGCTTTCGGCGGTTTTCCTTGTATCGGCGCACCAAAACATCATCGGAAGAATCAAGGAACAAAATTTTGTACTTAACACCGCTAAGCTTTAGCTTTTCCAAAATCCCCTCAATATCCCGAAACATATCTCCGCCTCTGGCATCGGTAACAACCGCCATTTTGGAGAGCTGATTTTTTGTGTTTTCGCCCATATCAACAAAGGCAGGTATCAGGGCGGGCGGAACATTGTCCACACAGTAATAGCCCATATCCTCAAGAGCATTTGCTGTTTGTGATTTGCCGGCTCCCGACAAACCTGTCACAATTAGCAGTTCCATTTTATTTCCTTCCCACAAATATAACCTCAGGCTCAAGGGTTACACCCGTAGCTTCCTTTACTTTAAGTGTAACCTTTTCCATCAGTTCTAAAATATCATTGGTTGTAGCATTATTCTTATTTATAACAAATCCTGCGTGTTTAACGCTTACTTCGGCGCCTCCGACCGAAAAGCCTTTGAGTCCGTTTTCTTCAATGAGAGCTCCTGCATAGTAACCCTCGGGGCGCTTGAATGTACTGCCGCCGCTTGGATATTCGAGCGGCTGCTTTTGCTTTCTTCTTTCCATAAAGGAGTTCATTCTGTCCCAAATATCTTTTGGGTTATCTTTTTTAAGGGTGAATGTGGCACCCGTTATAACAAAGGCATTTTTCATAAATGCCGATTTACGGTAACCAAGCTCCATTTCCTTTTTAGAAAGTTTTCCTTTTTTACCGTCGGATGTTAAATAATCAGCGTTTAGAATAACATCGGAAATTTCTCCGCCGTAGGCGCCTGCGTTCATAAAAACCGCTCCGCCCACGCTTCCGGGGATGCCGTAAGCAAACTCAAGTCCCGAAAGCCCTGCATTTGCCGCCTCAACACAAAGAGCGGTAAGGGATGCTCCCGATTTTGCGGTTATTTTGTTACCCTTAATTTCTATTTTGTTAAGCTCGCTGAGGCTAACCACCGCTCCCTCAATGCCTTTGTCTGACACTAAAAGATTAGAGCCTTTTCCTAAAATGAACAAGGGAACTTCCAGCGCATTTGCTGTTTCTAAAAGACAGGAAAGACTTTTTTCGTCCTTTGCGTTTATGAAAATATCAGCATTACCACCCGTTTTAAAACCGGTATGCTTTTTCATAGGCTCATTGAGTTTTATTTCTAATCGGAGGTCGTTGCAAAGCCTTTCAAACACGCTTAAATTCATAAATTCACCCTTATTTATATAAATCGCAGAGATATGCTGCTCCTATAATGCCGGCATCGTTGCCAAGCTCAGCAGTTCTGATATCGGTTTTCATTTGCATAGTTCTTGCATAGTTTTCACCGTTAACAATTCTTTTAATCGGTGTAATTAGCGTGTCGCCCTCTCTGGAAACACCGCCGCCTATACACAAAACCTCAGGCTGGAAAATGTTAATGTTGTTAGCAATACCGATAGATAAATAATAAATATATTTGTTAACAACCATTTTGCCTGCCTCATCACCCTGACGCATAGCATCAAATGCGGTTATACCATTAACGGCGTTCATATCTCCCTTTACAAGTTCCCACATTATAGAATCGGGGAAACGCTTCATTGCCTGCTTGGTCTGACGGATAAGGGCGGTAGCCGAAGCGTAAGCCTCCCAACAACCCATTCTTCCGCAGGTGCACTGTTCACCGTCTGCCATTATTACAGTGTGACCAAGCTCAGCGCCCGCATAGTTGTGACCTGTGAGCATTTTGCCGCCTGTAATCACGCCTCCGCCGACTCCGGTTCCTAGGGTTATCATAACAAAATCCTTACAACCTTTGCCTGCTCCTGCGATGAACTCACCGTAAGCGGCGGCGTTTGCATCATTATCAAGATAAAATCTGAGTCCTGTTTTTTCCTTTAAAAGGTCGCTTAAAGGTAGGTTGAAAAACTGGAGATTATTTGAATACACAATAATACGGTTGTCAGGGTCGATAGAGCCTGGAGCCCCCACGCCTGCCGCATCAATATCTTGTGCGGTCAGCCCTGCTTTTTCGATAGCCTCCAAAGCCACAGCTGCCATATCGTTTACTATATCCTCTGTGGGGCGGGGGCAGTTTGTCTTGCGTTTTGCGGTGGCAATGATTTTGTAATTCTCGTCCACCACGCCCGCAACTATATTTGTTCCTCCAAGGTCAATTCCTAATTTATACATAACACTATCTCCTAATTATTCACTCATACCTAATTTTTTAAGTAGGTCTTCTGCAGCATTGTAGCCAAGCTTTTTCTGACGGCTGTTCATTGCCGCAACCTCAATAATAACCGCAAGATTTCGTCCCGGTTTTACGGGGATGGTAAGGGACGGAATTTCCAAGTCCAGAATCTTTGTGGTTTGGCTTTCAAGTCCCATTCTGTCATACACCTTGTTGACATCCCAAGGCTCCATTTTAATGACAAGGTCTATCTTCTCGGTTAGCTTTACAGCACCCGCACCGAAAATACGGCTCGCATTTATAATACCTATTCCGCGAAGCTCGATAAAATGCCTTATGTTCTCAGGGGCAGAGCCTACGAGCGACTTGCTCGACACTCTTTTTATTTCTACAGCATCATCTGCAATAAGACGGTGACCTCTTTTAACAAGCTCAATAGCGGTTTCACTTTTACCGACACCGCTTTCACCCAAAAGCAAAATACCCTCACCGTAAACCTCGACCAAAACACCGTGCTGTGTAATTCTTGGCGCCAAATGAAGATTTAAAAAGGCGATAATTGCCGCCTCGAATTCCGAAGTGCCTACCGTTGTTCTGAGAAGGGGTACTTTGTACTCTTCGGCGACTTTACGATAAAGGTCACTCACCTGCATATCACGGCAGATAATAACTGCCGAGGGCTGACGGGAAAACCATTCCCTCAAGCGTTTTTCTGCTTTGTCATCTGTAAAACGGCTTAAAAAGCTGTTTTCGCTTTTTCCGATTATTTGAATTCGGTCTTTATCAAAATATTCAAAATATCCCGCAATTTGAAGTCCGGGGCGGTTAACCTCGGTGGAAGAAATCATAATCTTCTCAGGATTCTCGGGAAGAAAGATAGTTTCTAAAGAAAATTCCGAAATTATTTTACTTAATGCAATTGTGTAATTTGTATGCAAGGTACACTCCTCCTTTATAATTTTTATTATACAATAACAATCCATAAAAATCAAAGCTTTTTACAAAATTTACAGCTAATTTTAAGGCGTTTTTTCAAAAAACTAATTAATAGTAGCAATTTGAGAAAAAATGTTGTATAATCTATTTGAAAGTGAGGTTTTCTAAATGAAGAAAAAAAGTACACTTGTTATAATTGCTGTAATAGCGGTGGTCGTAATCATCGCAGGACTTTTTATAGGTTCATATAACAATATGGTAACAAAGAGAGAAAATGTAGAAAGCGCGTTTTCTACCGTTTCAACCTATCTGCAAAGAAGATACGATTTAATACCTAATCTTGTAAATACAGTTAAGGGTTATTCCGATTATGAACAAAGCACTTTAACTGCTGTGACCGAGGCTCGCACAGCCGTGCAAAACGCAGGCTCTACCAATGAAAAGGTGGAAGCAAGCCAAAGACTTGACAGTGCACTTAATGTTTGGGTAAATGCTGTTACCGAAGCATATCCCGACCTTAAAGCAAACGAGCAGTACAAGGCTTTAACGGATGAACTTTCGGGCAGTGAAAACCGTATTGCAACCGCTCGTAAGGACTATAACGATGCGGCAAAGGATTATAATACCTCTATCAGAAGATTCCCTCGCAATATTTTTGCTTCGCTCTTCGGCTTTGAAGCTTATGATTATTTTGAGGCAAACGAGGGTGCTGAAAACGCTCCTCAGGTGAGTTTTGAATAATGAAACGTATAATTAGTATTGCGGTAATTCTTCTGTTCACTCTAACGCTTTGTTCGTGTGAAAAAAAGGAAAAATATCCATCTCCCACCGAGGCATTTTTCGTTAATGACTTTGCAAATGTTATTGATGATACGGTAGAAAGTGAGTTTGTAGCTCGTGCCGCCGCTTTGGACAAGGCCACCTCAGCACAGGTAATAATTGTTACGGTTGATGATTTGGGCGGGGACGCTCCGTATCAGTATGCAACCGAGCTTGGACGCAGATGGGGAGTGGGCAACGAGGAACGTGACAACGGAATTGTGATTTTGCTCTCCCGAGATGACAGAGAAATCTTCATCGCTGTGGGTTACGGTTTAGAGGGCGCTTTGCCTGACAGTAAAACGGGCAGAATCATTGACGTTTACGGTCTTTCTCATCTTAAAAATGATGATTTTTCTACCGGTCTTGCAGAAATTGGCAAGGCTGTCGTAAATGAGGTATATATTGAGTATGGTCTAACACCTGAGGACGGCTATGTTAATATAGACAATGTTACGGTAACAGATGATACTGATGCCGGCGAGGTTGCGGTTTCCTGGTTTGCGATGCTCGTTATTTTAATTATAATTTCTTTAATATTCCGCAGACGCGGCGGCGGAATATTCTTTTTCGGTTTCCCGCATATTCACGGCGGTCATTCGGGTGGAAACTTCCGTTCGGGTGGCGGCGGATTTTCAGGCGGTGGCGGTTCCTTTGGCGGCGGAGGCGCAGGCAGAGGATTTTAAAAAATAATTTACGGGGTTGTACTGATGCCAGACTTTTTCGAGGATAAGAACTATAACGAATATTTCGAAAAACTTAATAGCCGCATTGGCGCTCCCGATAATAAAACGATTTCTAAAAAGAGTAGCCCTGTAAAGCAGAAAAAGGGGTTTTACAGGGTAATTAAAATCAGGCGTGGGGGGATAGCCATATGTCTGATTTTAAGCATTTTATGCGTAGTTGTTTTGTCGGTCAAGTCCTGTGGGGATGATAAAAAGCAAACTCCCACACCACAGAATTCTGTAACACAGCAGAATAAGGACGATGTTGTAAAACCCGAAAAGATAAACTTCAAGGAAGATGAAAACACCGTCGAAATTCCCGAGAGCAATGATGCTAAAACGGCAGTAGTGGTAAGGCTGAAAGATAAAAAAATAGTGGCAGAGCGCGGCGCACACGAGAGGATATATCCTGCTTCCACTGTGAAAATTATGACCTTGCTGACGGCGGTTGAGCATATAAAGGGTTTGGACGACACCTTTACGATGAGCTATGAAATCACCGACCCGCTTTTTGTGGAGGATGCCTCGGTTGCAGGCTTTTTAAACGGCGAAAAGGTTACAATGAAAGACCTTTTGTACGGTATGATTTTACCGTCGGGTGCTGACAGTGCAATGGGACTAGCTGTTAAAATTGCGGGTAGTGAAGAAGCTTTTGTCGGGCTTATGAATGAAAAAGCAAAGGCTTTAGGTCTTAAAAATACCCACTTTACTAACGTTTCGGGACTGCACAGCGAGGAAAATTATTCAACGTCCTACGATATGGCAATTATTTTGTACCACGCCATGCAAAACAGCCTTTGCAGAGAAGTGCTTTCCACCTATCAGTATACCACCGAAAAGACACCCCAAAATCCTGACGGGATACTGCTTTCGAGTACGCTTTTCAGTTATATGTACGGTGACGAGCCCGAGACTGCAACGGTACAGGGAGGTAAAACGGGGTATGTTTACGAGTCAGGCTACTGCATAGCCTCATTCGGCGAGGCAAACGACAGCAAAAACGAATATGTTGTTGTTACAATGGGCAACTCCTCAAAATGGCCCGCCTTTTACGGACAGATAGATTTATACAAAGAATTTGCAAAATAAAAAACGGTATGCATCTTAAATGCATACCGTTTTTAATTAGAACTAAAATATTTTATAATGTTTTGAGCAATTTTGGGCGTTATGCTTTTAACACGGCACAGTTCCTCCGCTGTGGCTTTTTTGATTTTTGCCATACTGCCAAAATGCTTTAAAAGGGCGGTTGCTCTTTGCTTGCCTACACCTTCAATCTCTAAAAGCTCGGTTTTAGTAACACTTTTAGACCTTAACTTTTTGTGGTAACCGATAGCAAAGCGGTGAACTTCATCTTGAATATTAGTTATCAGCGTAAATGCCTTGCGGTTAGATTTAATCGCAATATCTCCGCCCGTTGTGGCAATCGCCCTTGTGCGGTGCTTGGAGTCCTTAACCATACCGAAAACGGGTACTGTAATGTTATGCTTTTGGAAAACAGGCAAAACAGCCGAAATCTGCCCCTTGGCACCGTCCAATAAAATCAAATCGGGGAGCGTTGAAAAACCTTTGTCTGTTTGGTTTTTGTATTCTTCGAATCTTCTCTGTAGTACCTCTGCCATAGAGCGGTAGTCGTCCTGACCTACAAAACCTTTTATTTTAAATCTTTTGTAGGCGGTTTTGTATGGTCTTGCGTCTTTGAAAACCACCATTCCCGCAACATTGTCGCTGCCCGCGGTGTTGGAAATATCGTATGCCTCAATGTAACGGGGTGTTTTATCAAGCCCCAAAAGGTCTCGCAGTTCGTTAAGAGCCGACATTTCCTTTCCTGTGCGCTCTGTCTTTTCGGATAAATTTTCCGCCGCATT
>JAZONB010000030.1:0-2562 GCA_045654305.1 Acutalibacteraceae bacterium
GGTATTTTTTCTCTTAAAATTTTAGCAAGCCCTAAATCCTCAATAATAACGCCGTCAATACCTAAGTTATACGCTTGTTTGGCCAAATCAAAAGCATCTTGTAACTCATTTTCTTTCACAAGAATATTAAGGGTTAAATAAACCTTAACCCCTCTGATATGACAGTATTTAATTGCGTTTTCGAGTTCGTCGAGTCCAAAGTTTTCTGCATTTCTTCTGGCAGAAAATTCCTTTGCGCCGAGATAGACTGCATCTGCTCCACATCTGACAGCGGAAACCAGCATCTCCTCTGAGCCGACAGGCGCTAAAATTTCACATTTTTTATTCATAAATTTCTCCGCAAATTTCATTAACCTTATTTTATAATAAAAAGAGATAAATTGAAAGAGTTTTTTAATATTTTATTTACTTTGATGAAATTTATGGTATAATTATTGTACTTATACTTAGGAAGGTTATTTTATGAAATACTTAGTTTTACTTTGTGACGGTATGGCAGATTTGCCAAACGAAGCTTTAGGCGGTAAGACTCCTATGGAGTGTGCCGACAAACCTAATATGGATTTCCTTTGCCAAACTGCAGAAATCGGTCTTTGCAAAACCGTGGCAGAGGGTTTAAAGCCCGGCAGCGATGTCGCAAATCTATCCGTTATGGGTTATGACCCTATGGTTTGTTACACAGGCCGTTCACCCTTAGAGGCGGCATCAATCGGTGTTGACCTTAAAGATACCGATGTAGCTCTTCGCTGTAACATCGTAACCCTCTCTGGCGAGGAAAATTACGAGGACAAAACTATGGTGGACTACTGCGCGGGCGATATTTCAACCGATGAGGCTCAGAAGATTATCGAAACCGTTGAAGAAAAACTTGGAAATGAAATTTATAAATTTTACAGCGGTGTCAGTTACAGACATTGTTTGGTGGTTGAAAATGGTACTACCGATTTAGGAACGCTAACCCCTCCCCACGATATAAGCGGAAAGGTTATAGGGGATTACCTTAGTGACAGCGAAAACGCAAAACCCTTAATTGATTTAATGAAAATGAGCTTTGAGATCCTTAAAGACCATCCCGTTAACCTTGAACGCAGAAAGAAAGGTCTTAACGAGGCTAACTCTATCTGGCTTTGGGGCGAGGGCAGAAAACCCGCACTTCAAAACTTTAAGGAGAAAAACGGCGTTAGCGGTACGGTTATCAGCGCTGTGGATTTGCTTAAAGGTATAGGCATTTGCGGTGGAATGGACACTCCAAATGTTGCGGGTACCACAGGCTACATAGACACCGACTTTGAGGCTAAAACCACCGCTGCTATTGAAGCATTCAAAAAAGGCAGTGATTTAGTATATCTTCACTTTGAAGCGCCCGATGAATGCGGTCACCGAGGCGAGGCTGAAAACAAGGTAAAAGCTATTGAGCTTATTGACAGCCGTTCTTTAAAAGCTCTGCTTGAATATTTAAGTGGCTGTGGCGAGGATTACAGAATTTTAATTATGCCTGACCACCCAACTCCTCTTTGCACAATGACACATTCAGGTGAGGCTGTACCCTATCTTTTATATGACAGTTCAAAGCCCGAAAAAGGCGCCAAAACCTTTACCGAAGCTACTTGTAAATCAAGCGGAAACTATGTGGCATTCGGCCCCGAAATAATGAACAAACTTTTAGAGAAAAAATGAGTTATGTAAACCTCAGCAACCTTTTATGTTATCCACTTTTTTAACAGAGTTATCCACCGTTTGAGGATGATTTCAAGGCAAATCAAGACTTTTAACCCTTAAAAACGGTGGAAAAATAGGTTGATAAGTTGAAAAAACGGGGTTTCGTAATAATTACTACATACAATTTATGTAAATCATTTTGACATTTTTCGACATTTTAATTACGCTTTTTTTGAGGTGACTATGAACAGAACAAAACTAATTGACCGAAGACTCCCCGACTACACTAAAGGAGAAGAAATTTTCAATATGGTTTCCCACATTGTGGGAGGCGGTTTAGGCGTAATAATTTTTGCGCTTTGCGTTATTAAATCCTTTTTAAATTGGGACGCTTATCAGATAGTCGGCTCATTTGTCTACGGATTTTCTATGGTGGTACTCTACACTATGTCAAGCGTGTATCACGGACTTAAGAATGGTACCGCCAAAAAGGTTATGCAGATAATCGACCATTGCTCGGTGTTTTTTCTGATTGCAGGCACCTACACCCCCATAGCACTTACAGCTTTGAGGGAGTACAATCCATTTTTAGGCTGGGGTGTTTTTGGATTTGTTTGGGGCATTACCGCACTGGGAGTCACCCTTAACGCAATAGACCTTAAAAAGTACAGTCTTTTTTCCAATATTTGTTATATTGCCTTAGGTTGGTGTATCATACTTACGGGAAAGCATGCTGTTATTGCTCTTACCCCTAAAGGCTTTGGTTGGGTACTCGCAGGAGGCATTGCCTACACGATAGGTGCTGTGCTTTATGGAATTGCAGGCAAGAAGACCGTCAGATACTTTCATTCCGTTTTCCACATTTTTGTGGTTTTAGGCTCGCTTTTACAGTTTGTAGGAATT
>JAZONB010000031.1:0-3152 GCA_045654305.1 Acutalibacteraceae bacterium
TGGAGCAAGAAACTGTTGATATCAGAGATAATTCAAATACGGTTTTAGCGGCTCGCGGCAGACACGACCCTTGCATAGTTCACAGAGCCCGTGTGGTGGTTGATAGTATTACCGCTATTGTTCTTTGCGATATGCTGTCGGGAAGATACGGTACAGACTGGATGGCTCTATAATGGAATACGGTTTAATAGGCGAAAAGTTAGGTCACAGCTTTTCTAAAATTGTTCATACCAAGATTTGCGATTATAATTATGAGCTTAATGAAGTAAGCCGAGATAAGTTTCACGAATTTATGACCCGCAAAGATTTCAAGGCCATAAATGTTACTATTCCTTACAAGCAGGATGTAATCCCATACCTTGATGTAATAAGCGACACAGCAAGGAAAATCGGTGCGGTTAATACCGTTATCAATAAAAATGGCAAATTATATGGCGATAATACTGATTATTTAGGCCTTATTGCTTTAATAGAGCATAACGGTATAGATATTAAAAACAAAAAGGTTTTAATCTTAGGTAGCGGCGGCACCTCGAAAACTGCAAAAGTGGCTGCAGAAAATCTTGGCGCAAAATCGGTTTTTTGTGTGTCACGCAGTGGCGGAGAGGGACTGATTACTTACAAGCAAGCGTACGAAAATCATACCGACTCTCAGATTATTATAAATACCACCCCTTGCGGAATGTATCCGAATATTGGGGAAAGTGCAATTGATATTTGCAAATTCACAAAATCAGAGGCTGTGATTGATGCGATTTATAACCCTATTAACTCATACTTGATAGTCGAGGCTAAGAATAGGGGAATAAAGGCTGTCGGCGGACTTTATATGTTAGTAGCTCAGGCTGTTTTTGCGGCTGAAAAATTTTTGGATAGAGCATTCGACACGACTCAAATCGGAGAAATAGTCGGGGAACTTTTAAAGGAAAAACAAAATATCGTTTTAATCGGTATGCCCGGGGTGGGAAAAAGTACCATTGGCAAAGTTTTAGCAAAGGAACTAGGTAAAGAATTTGTGGACAGCGACGAGGAAATTGTGAAAAATGCAGGCGAAACTATTCCCGAAATATTTGCCGATAAAGGTGAGGCTCAGTTCAGAAAAATTGAGAGTGCGGTTATCAAGGACCTTTCGGCACGGCAGGGCTTGGTTTTAGCCACAGGCGGGGGAGCGGTTTTAAATCCTCAAAATATAGATTTACTGAAAGAAAACGGCGTGATTTTATTTTTAGATAAGTGTATAAAGGATATTGAGGCAACGGCCAACCGCCCTCTTTCTTCAAACCGTACAGACCTTGAAAAAAGGTATAATGAAAGGTATCCGATTTATCATTCATCGGCGGATTACAGGATAGACTGTAAAAACGAGATAAATGAAAATATTAAAACCATAAAAGAGGTTTTGGATAGTGAAAATTTTAGTTATTAACGGGCCTAATATCAATATGCTCGGAATTCGAGAGCCCGATATTTACGGAAACGAAAATTTCAATACTCTTTGCGAGAGGGTAAAAAAACACGCAAAGTTACTCGGAGTGGAAATTGAACTTTATCAGTCAAATCACGAGGGTGATTTGGTTGATAAAATTCAAGCTGCTTACGGGCGTGCGGACGGTATAGTTATAAACCCAGGCGCCTATACCCACACAAGTATTGCTTTGTTGGACGCTGTAAAAGCAGTTGGAATCCCTACTGTCGAGGTTCATATCTCGGCGGTAGAGCAAAGGGAAGATTTCAGACAGATTAGTTTTATCAGAGAGGCTTGTGTTAAAACTATTACGGGCAAGGGTATAGACGGATATTTAGAAGCAATGGATTTTTTAGTGAAGTGATATAAATGATAGCAACAATTGAAAAAAGTACAGCTTTCGGTGAAATCTCAGCACCGCCATCTAAAAGTATGGCTCACAGATATTTAATTTGCGGTGCGCTCTCTTCTGACAGCGAAATCGGTAATGTTGATTTCTCCGAGGATATTAAAGCGACTCTTGGTTGCCTTGAGGCTTTAGGTGCCAAGGTGGAAATCAAGGGCAACACCGTAAGAATCGGCGGTTTGCTTGAAAGCACAAAAGTCAATTCTGACAAGCTTTTTTGTAACGAAAGCGGAAGCACGTTAAGGTTTTTAATTCCTTTATGTATGCTAAAGGACAGTAGAATAACACTTGAGGGTACTAAACGTCTTTTCGAGCGCCCTTTGAGTGTCTATGAGGATATGTGCGAGGCACAGAATATTGAGTTTCATCAAACTGAAAACTCTGTCACGGTTAATGGGAAAATATCAAGCGGACGCTATAATGTAAGAGGCGACATTTCCAGTCAGTTTGTAAGTGGTTTGATGATGACACTTCCTTGTCTTGAGGGAGAAAGTTTAATTGATATTACAGGAAAAAGCGAAAGCAGTTCGTATTTAAATCTAACCTTAAAGGCTTTAGCTGATTTTGGAGTGAGAATCAGCCGAATTGATGAAAATACTATGTATGTAAACGGCGGACAGACCTACAAAAAACGAAAGCTTGAGGTGGAGGGCGACTATTCCAACGCGGCTTTTTTTGAAGCCTTTAATTTAATTCAGGGCAATGTTTGCTTAACGGGTCTTGACGAGAACAGCGTTCAGGGAGATAAAGCATATAAAGAAATTTTCCCCCTTTTACAAAGAAAAAGTCCCACTGTGGATATATCCGACTGTCCCGATTTAGCACCGATATTAATGGCCATGGCGGCTGTCAATAACGGAGCTGTATTTACGGGTACTCACCGTCTTAAAATTAAGGAAAGCAGCCGAGGATACGCAATGGCAGAGGAACTCGCAAAGTTTGGTTGCAAGGTGGACGTTGAGGATGACCAAATAAGAGTTTATCCCTGCAAGATAGTAAAACCTGTACTTCCGCTGTCGGGGCATAATGACCACCGTATAGTTATGGCGGTGGCGGTGCTTTGCACAATAACAGGCGGTAAAATTTACGGAGCTGAAGCGGTATCAAAAAGCTTGCCTGATTTTTTCCATAGACTTAAAAAATTAGGCATCAAGGTGGCAACAGAATAATGAAACTTATAAAGGATATAAACTTTTTAATTGTAGGCTTAGGTCTTTTGGGCGGTAGTTACGCTAAAGGACTTAAGAATATTGGTTTTAAAGTCAGCGCGATAACTAAAAA
>JAZONB010000032.1:0-3235 GCA_045654305.1 Acutalibacteraceae bacterium
TTGCACGACAATCATTGCAATGGAAAAGGACAAATTTTTAGTGAAAATTTGTCCCAAAATCAAAGATTTTGTGCCGAAACAGGGTTGTTTCGCCTAACCTTTTACATTATAATATAAAGTGTAAGCATTTCCTTAATGCGATGGTATATATACTCTGCTTGTTCTATCGGCAAAGGATTTTTACCTGAACCTATTTCCACCGTAAAACCCGGACGGGAAAACTCTTTGATAAACCAGTCCTTAAATCCACCGCCCGTTGCTATTGTAATGGGCACATCAAGAGCATAACCTGAGCTTGAGGCTAAAATTTCCGCCATTTTACGGGATTTTGCAGGTGTTTTTCTGCCGTAGTCCCAATAAATCACCTCGCCCTGAGAATGCAGTGCCATACAGTGTCTTATATTCTGTCTTTGGCAAAGCTCTACCAAAGCTTGCGTTTCAGGCTCGCTGTGCGGTTTGTGACCGCCAAAACGTGTAGGCGCGGGCCCGATAATTCCAAGCTCCCGTTCCTTTTTGTGAAGCTGTTGCCAACCCGCATCAAAATTATGATTGATATCTACTCCTCTAAGATTTGCATTCCAATGCGAAAAATCTCCTCGGCACAAGCCTTCTATTTTTTCGGCAAATTCACCGCAGGCTTTTTTTCCTAAAAGCGAAATATCACAGCCGTCAGGGTTAAGGCAAGGAACAAATATTACCCCTCTGCCCCGCAATGCCTTGTTCACCCTGATATCACACAGATATCCGTCATTTTTAATAGCCTCACAAAGCTTTTCAATATACATTAAAAGTACAGTCGAGGTTATTCTTTCACTACCATGAACTCCCGCAACTATCAGAGCATAACTATCCCCCGAGCCGATTTTTAAAGCGGGAATTCCCTTACCGCCACAGCTTTTTCCGATTATACTCATTCGTATAAATTTATATCTTTCCACAAGGCTGTCAATAACCTTTTTACGAGAGTAATAATCATATTCTTTACACAAAACTATATTTTCCAATGGCTTCACTCCCAACTAATTAAATATATTCCTCGGAGGGAAAAATAATGAATTTAGAAGAAAAGCAATTAAAAGCCGAATACATTTACAAAGGCAAAATTATAAATCTCAGACGTGATGAAGCAGAGCTACCAAACGGCAATACAGCTCTTCGAGAGGTTGTCGAGCACCCGGGCGGTGTTTGTGTGGCGGCGCTCACCGACAATAACGAAGTTCTTATGGTAAAGCAGTTTCGTTACCCTTACAGTGAGGTTATTTTAGAAATACCTGCAGGCAAGCGTGACCACCAAGGAGAAGACCCCTTGGAATGCGGTATCAGAGAACTGAAAGAGGAAACGGGAGCGACTGCTAAAAACTTCTTTTTCTTAGGAGAGTTATACCCCTCCCCCGGATATGTGGGTGAAATAATCTGGATGTACGGCGCCACCGACCTTTCTTTCGGCGAAACCTGTCCTGACGAGGATGAATTTCTTGATGTAGAAAAAATCCCCCTTGATATTCTGGTTGACAGAATAATGTCGGGAGAAATTAAGGACGCCAAAACCCAAGCGGCAGTGATGAAACTTAAAATTTTAAAGGACACAGGAAAAATTTAAAGCTCCCATATGGGAGCTTTAATCATTTCATCAACGCAAAATACAAAATAACAATTATACCTAAAACAATTCTATAATATCCGAAAGCCTTGAAATCGTGTTTTCTGATAAAGCTTAAGAGGAATTTTATAGCAAGTACAGATACTATAAACGCTGTAATCATTCCCACAAGCAAAATCACGATTTCCTGTGTGCTGAAAGTGTTACCGTCAGCAAAGAACTGAAGCACCTTTATTCCGCTGCCTCCCACCATTGCGGGAACGGAAAGGAAGAACGAAAACTCAGCGCCAGCTGTTCGGGAAAGTCCTAAAAGCATTGCACCCAATATTGTGGAGCCGCTTCGTGATGTTCCCGGTACTAACGCCAAGCATTGGATTAAGCCGATAAACAAAGCTGTTTTGTAAGGCAAAACGCTTAAATCCTCAAATTTGCCGTTAATTTTTCTGTTTTCAATTATTATAAACAATACACCGTAAAAAATAAGAGCGGCGGCTACTATGTAAGCTCTGAGGTTGCCCGTGAGCATAGCGTCAATCTGGTCATCAAAGCAAAGACCTAATATAGCGGCGGGAACACTTGCTATAAGTATCTTAAACCAAAGGATAAATCTGTCCACATAAACATAGTCGTTGCAAAGCTTTGTGAATGTGTTTTCATTTTTAAAATAGGGCGTAACCTCGGTTTTCTTTAAATGGAACGGCCAAAGCTTGTTCCAGAAAAGCAAAATTACGGCAATAATAGCACCTAACTGAATTACCACAAAAAACATATCTTTAAATGCGTTTGAGGTGTTAAGAGTGATAAATTCATCAAAAAGTATCATATGACCTGTGCTACTGATAGGCAACCATTCGGTAATACCTTCAATAATTCCCAAAATCACCGATTTTAAAATATCGAGCATTATATTTCCTCCTTAGGTTATTACAAATATTATATAGGGGTTGCTTAAAAAAAGCAACCCCCCTCAAATTATTTGCCGATTATTTCTTTGTAAAGTCTTATATATGCATTAGCCGAAACACGCCAGCTGTTGTCACATCTCATTGCTCTGTCGCGAAGTACTCCCCAACCCTTTTTATCGGAGTATCCCGTAAGAGCACGCCAAACGGTGTTAAGCATATCGTGAGCGTTATATGATTTAAAGGTAAATCCGTTACCCTGACCGTCACCGCTGTCAAAAATAGTGTCCTTAAGGCCGCCCGTTTCTCTTACAATCGGCACAGTTCCGTAACGGAGCGCCACCATTTGCGCAAGACCGCAAGGCTCGCTTTGGCTTGGCATTAAGAAAATATCCGCTCCCGCATAAATTCTGTGAGCGAGCTGTGGATTAAATCCTAATTTAAGTCCTACTTTATCGGGATATTTTTCAGCCATAGCGTGGAAGAATGTTTCAAATTCCCATTCGCCCGAGCCTAATATTGCAAACTGAACATCAGCCGAGAGCATTTCTTCAAAAACGTGCTTAACAAGGTCAATTCCCTTGTGTTTTACAAGTCTTGTTACAATACCGATAACGGGTGTGTCAGCTTTTACGGGCAATCCCAATTCTTCCTGAAGCTTTTTCTTGTTAACCGCTTTACCGCCGATATCATCAGCTGAATAATTTTTGTAGATTAGCGGGTCGGTTTCGGG